>NZ_JBHVEU010000059.1:0-28160 GCF_042802075.1 Kitasatospora sp. NPDC057518 | reverse complement strand
GAGTGGTGGGAGGCCGGGGCGGTGGTGCGGTGCGGGTGCGCGGGTGTGCGGTGTCAGCGCGCGTCGCGCAGGAAGACGGACCGCTGGACGGACTGGTGGCCGTTCGACTCCGCGCTCACCCGGATGTCCACGTCGGCGCCGTACTTCGGGGCCTCCTTGAACGTGGCCCGGAAGGTGTACTCGACCGTGTTGCCGTCGCGGACGCCCGGCACGTTCGGGTCGACCGTGACCAGGCCGCACTCGTCCTTCAGCTCGACCGGCTTCCACACGTCGCCGACCCGGGCCTCCACCGTGACGTCGTTCGGGGTCGGCCCCTCGGAGCTCCAGACGGTCACCCGGGGGCGCAGGCCCGCGGTGCCGTCCGGCGAGGAGACCCGGAAGCTGAACGGGATCGGGTCCGTGGTGATCACGCCCTTGGCCGGCGGCATCACCGAGAGCATCTCCGGGCTGTGGCTGTCGACGACCGTGGCGTTCAGCTCGGCCTTCGCCATGTCCAGGTAGTTCTTGGAGTGCGGCACGGGGGCGTCCGCCTCGATCGTGATCTGCCCCGGGCGGTTGGCCAGGGACAACCGCATCCGGAACTCGATGGTCCGGCTCTCGCCGGCGGCCAGGGTGAAGGCCGCGTCGTCGGCGGTACCCGCGTAGTCCATCCCGCCGCCCTGGCTGAGGTGGTCCAGCGTCTTCCAGCCGGAGGCGTCCTTGCGCTCCAGGGTGCCGTCCGCCATCGCGAGCACCATGGTGCAGGGCGCGCCCTCGTACTGCTGGGTGGCCACCACCGGGGCCACGCTGCGGGTGCCGGTGGCGTCGTTGTTCTTCCAGGTGACGGTGAAGGGGACCAGGTCGTTCAGCCCGATCTTCCCGCCCTCGCTCAGGCCGCCGAAGGTGATGCCGATACCGCTTCCGCCGGACGGGGCGGGGGCCTTCGGCGCGGCGGGCTTGGCCGCGGCCTTCGCGGCGGCCTTGACGTCGGTCTTGGCCGTTGCGGCCCCGGCGGCGGGGGCCTGCCCGGCCGGGGTGGCGGCGGTCGGGGCCGCCTCGGCGGTCGGCGCGGCCGGGGCGGGGACGGCCGGGACGGCGCCCGCACCGGGGGTGGCCGAGGAGGTGACGGCCGGGGCGGAGGTGGGAGCGGAAGCCGCGACGGAGGCCCCGCCCTCGGTCGGGCCGCAGGCGGTGACGCCGACGGCGGCGACAACGGCCAGCGGGACGATCTTCGCAATACGGGCGATAACGGACGCGTTCATGTGACAGTCCCCCCAAGGACATGGTGATGGTGGTGATCGAATGAGCGGGCGCCTACTGTCACGCCCCGAGGAGTCGGCCCGAGCCCCCCGGCTCCGCCGGCTCGCTCTCCCCGCCTCTCACCCTGATAGACGTCCATCCCGCCGGGGGGTTGCAGCCGGGTTCGGAGAAATTTTTCGCGGCCCCGCACCCGCCCCGCCCCTGGACCGAGGGCGGCGTCCAACGCCCCGGTCCGCGACGCGTTCGCGCAGGTCCTGGACGCGGTGCGAGCGGAGCCCGGCGCCGACCCGGCTGCCGCCACCGCCATCCAACAGCCTGTGCGAGTTCGCCCTGACCAACCCTGCCGGGGGTCATCCGCCCAAGCACGGCGGCGAGTTCACCTTCGGCGCCCCCGGCACCCGGGGCGACGGGCAGGCTGTCACCTTCACCGCGCCCCACCGCCGTATGGAGGTCCTATGTCAGCCGGAGCACCGGAGCCTCCTCCGGTCTCTGAGCCTCATCGATGACCGGGTCAAGTCTCGACGCCAACGGTTCCGGAACGCGCGCGCCCGGCGCCTCCCTGCGGGACGCCGGGCGAGCACCTGGGCCCCGAGGCTCAGTAGACCCGGTCGCACCGCTGGGAGCCGTAGCCGAAGCTCCCGTCCGGATGCTTGTACATCATCTGGACGCACACGAGGCCCGCGCCACGGCCGCCGAAGGTACTCGTGTTCTCGAAGTCGTACCACCGCTTGGTCTCGGTGTCGGCGTGGAGCCCCGGGCCGCTGAAAGCGAAGAAGCCCTCGAAGGTGGAGGCGCCGGCGGCCGAACTGCGCTTGTAGGCATGCGTTGCGTACCCGTCAGGGCCGCCGGTGACGAACAGGCACACCAGTTCGGTGCACTGCATGGACTCCGCCTGGGCCGGAGCGGACAGTAGCCCGACCGAGGACACCGCAACCAGTCCCGCCGCGGCCAGGCCGCTCTTCAACCTGGTTGACCACTGACGGAGGGCCGTTCGGGATGATCCAGTGCGCATCGCTCGTCTTCCTCTCCTGGACCCGGCACCGCAGTACCGGGAGAAAAGCCCTGCCTCGACGCGAAACATGGCTCGGATCCTAGAAGTTGATGAATCGCCACCGCTGATCGGCAGGAGGGTTGGTGCTGTAGTCGCAGGTGGCCTGCAGGATCGGGACGTTCAGGTTCGTGTTCTGGGGGACCAGGCACGTGCCTGTCGCCCTGTTCACGAGACGCTTCCACTGCGGGTCGGCCGCATTGATGGTGTCGATGTACCAGTCGGCATCCGCTCCGGCGGCCCCGCAGTCTATCTGGCGTGCCTCTTGTTGGGATCGTGCGAGCAGGCAGAGCCGACTGTTCACGTTGGCGAGGAAGTAATAGTTCTCGCCGAGGTACTGGTGCTTCTCCCACTTCTGGTCCGCATACCCGGCACACTCCACCTGTGCGAGGCCGGTCTCGCTTCCATGGCCGGGCCCGAGAATGCACCGCTCACTGTTGTAGTTCTGGATGTTGTACGGGGTCCAGGACGACACAGCCGCCGGAGCGGCAGCGGTCGTGCCGGGAACGCCGAGGACCGTCAGTGCCCCTGAACCGAATACTGCCAGTACCGCCGTGAGCCTCTTCATGACGTACCCCTTTCGGAAGGAAATCCGCCCGCCCGGCACGCCCGCGGAACCCGTCCGGTGCCCTTCCGGCACCGCGGAACCGTCCTTCGTAGCCGCCTCATCGAGCACGGGACTTGCCGGGCCATGGGCAGTCTCTCCGGGAACTCAAGGGAATCCCAAGGCGCAATCAGGCCAACGTGACAAGTCCTTTGCTTACGTTTCGGAATGACACCTAATCCCCGTGGGATGCAAAGTGGACCGAACCAGCGGGAGTAAGAGGCGGTGCAGGCGGCAGCCGTATGCGTGGCGCGCGATCAGCGTCCTGAGTAGACCCCGTTGGACCCCGGCACACGTGGTGGCGCCGCACGCCGCCGATCATCCGGTGAGGGCGCACTGCGTCAGTTCGCCCTGGCGAACTCCAGTCACCCGAACCACACGGTCCGGAGCCGTGTGCTGCCCACCTGTCTACGGTGGCGCGACGCCAACGCCCGCCACCACGACGTCCCGGCCGCCCAAACGCAAGGGGCGAGCCCGCATCCGCGGCGAGGACGGGCCTGCGCCGGGGCGGCAGGCCCGTCCTCGCCGCGTGACCAAGCAACCCGGCGAACGAACTCGCAGTGCTAGAGCTGGCTCAGGATCGTCGGGTCCGTGATCTTCGTGTCCTCGGCCAGCATCATCGCCTTGCTGAGGATCACGGCCAGCAGGCGGTCGCCCTCGAAGGGGAGGTAGCCGGTCTGTGGGGCGGCCGCGGCGGACTTCGGGACGATGCACAGGTACTGGTCGTTCGGCGTCATCAGGATGTTCCCCGAGCCGAGGTGGATCTTGTACGTGTGGCGCTCGCCCTTCACGTGGAGGAAGCGGCCCTCAAGGGTGCAGCGGTCGGCTATCGCCAGCCGGGGCACGAGCCGCTCCAGCAGCATGCGGCGCGTCTCGGCACCCTGGCCGAGCTCACCGAAGCCGTACGACCTCCAGTAGTCCCTGAAGCGGCCCTCCGGTCCGCCGTCCTGCCAGGCCGGGTCGTTGCCGATGCTGGCCACGCCCACGAACAGGTCCACGTCGCGCAGGACTTCGGACAGCACGAGCGGCGGGACCTCGGCGAGCTGGACGGGCTCCACCGGCCCGGCGCCGGCCTCCGGCCACATGCGGTACTCACCGCCGTAGCAGTCCGCCGCGTTCTCCGGCGCGTCGATCGGGTAGAAGCGGACCTGGTCGGTGGCCAGACGCAGGTAACTGCCCGACTCGGTGGTGTCGTCCCCGTACTCGTCGCCCTCCCCGTGGATCCAGTACTCGGCGCGCAACCCCCACTGCGGCAGCGCACGGGTGGCGGGCGGGGCCGAGTCGTCGACCATCAGGCGCAGCTTGTTGCGCCACCCCCGGGCCGACGTCAGGGAGTGGAACTGGTGCTGGCGCAGGACGTGCGCGGCGAAACGGTTGGAGTACGTCCCCGTCGCGCGCTCGGCGTCGGTCAGCAGGTACACCTCGCGGTGGGCCTGCTTGAACGGCTGGGTGATCTCGTGCCGCTCCAGCCAGTCACGCCAGGCCACGACCTGGGCGGGCTCGTGGCCCACCGGGTGCCAGAGCCGGACCTCGGCCCCTTCGCGCACCGGGTCGTCGGCGAGGGTGCGCAGCTCGCCGTCCGCGAATCCGACGGTCGTGCCGTCGACCGTCCACAGCAGCCGTCGGGCCAGGGTGCCGACCAGGGGGTGGTCGAGGTACCGCTCGCGCCAGGCGGTGTACGGCCAGGTGCGGCGGCCGAGGAACTGCCGGTCCAGACGCTCGCTCTGGGCGGAGAGCATCTTGTCGATGTCCTTGACCGCCGTCTTCAGCTCCTTGAGCTGCTCGGCGTGGTCGCGCTTGACGGCGGCGGGCACGCTCTTGACCTCCTTGCCCGCGGCGTTGCGCCAGCCGAGGAACACCCTGGTGCCCCGGACCTCCAGGACCGCCGTGGCCTCGCCCAGACGCGGCTCGGCCCGGCCGATCCCGGTCAGCCCGTAGGCGGGGACGGCGATCTCCTCGACCTCCTCGCGGGACAGGCCCAGCGCCTCGGCCCGGGTCCGGAGCGCGGTGTCGAGCAGCTTGAGCGTGCCCTTGTACGTCACGCGGGTGGCCAGGCGGGCGAGTTCGGCGAGGGCCGCTTCGCCGTCGATGCGGGAGAGCGCGGTCGTGGCGGCGTTGGCGACCTTCGGGTTGCGCGGGCCGAGCCCGGGGATCTTCCTGAGGGAGGTCTCGACCAGCGCGCCGAGGGCGCGGGCGGTGTCCGGATGGGCCGGCAGCAGGGCGAGCATCCAGGTCAGTCCGCGCAGGGCGTTGGCGTTGTACGGGTCGTAGGCGCTGTGTCCGTCGGACCCGAGGAGTTCATGGTTCAGCGCGAAGGTGCGGCGGCCGACGAGGGCGAGCCAGGGCAGCAGGGTGGTCCGGACGCGGTCGGCACCGAGGGGGAGGATCAGGCGTTCGGCCCGCTGCTCCCACGGGCGGGAGGGCTTGGCGGCTGTGGCGGTCGTCGCGTGCCGCAGGAGTGCCTGCCAGTCGGGGTCGTCCAGGGTGTCCCGCAGGGCCTGCTCGGCCCATTCCTCACCGACGTTGAGGACGGGCTCGGTGAGCGTGCCGGCGAACTCGACGAGCGGCTTCCTGCCGTAGGTGTCCAGGGCCGAGCGCCGGTAGACGGCCACGACCTCGGGAGTGAGGGGGCGGCCGGCCCCGAGCTCGGCCTCGGCGAGGAGCAGGTGACGGCCGCTGTGCACCACGGAGTTCTCGTGGCCGAGCTCGTCGAGCTTCTCCGTGCGCTCCGCCGTGAGCCGGTCGCCGGGCAGACCGTGCGCGACGACAGCCAGCAGGATGAGAACGTTCCCGCGGGCGACCGAGCCGGCCTCGGCCGAGTGGTACTGCCCGACCAGCGCGTCGGCGAGCGCGGTCCGGGCCTCGGACGGCAGCGCGCGCAACTCGGCGAAGGCGCCGTCCCACCGTCCCTCCCAGTAGCCGCTGTGCCTCCCTGTTCCCAGCTTCAGCAGCTCGACGGCGAGGTCATCCGCCTCTCCTGCGTACTGCCGGACCAGCTCCGTGATCTCCTGGAAGTCCATCACCGTCATCCCCCCACCAGCGGAACGAGCTTCAGGAACGTGACCTCGGTGCCGAGGCCGAGCTCGACCTCCTCCTCCGCGTCGGTGACCTGGCGTTCCCCCACCAGCACCAGGAAGCCGTTGCCCGCGAACGCCCGGAGCGCCAGCTCGCTCTGCGCCTCCGGATCGATCCGGCGCGGCGTGCGCAGCGCGTACCCGTTCAGCACCCGCTCGGCATCGTGCGGCCGCACCAGCCCCTGGAACACCTGCGGTGCCTTCGCGTTGTACTCGGCGACCTCCTGGAACACCCTGCGCCGGATCAGCTCACGCACGGTGAGCCTCTCCTCGAGAACCTCCAGCCCCCACCCGTCGCTCCGGTCCCCAGCCGTCGTCTCGTCGACGAACATCACGATTGCCATGCCGTGAACAGTACGGGCCCACCCTGACACTGACGTCCGGCAGAGTGGCGCGGGATTGCTGGAGCCGGGCCACCCGTGCCCTGGCCGGCAGGCCGTGGACCGGCGGGTGGGGCGCCCGGAGGGGTGCCCCACCCGTGCGGCCCGCTAGGCGGCGTGGAGGGCGAGGGTCGGGGAGAGGCGGGCGGCCCGGACGGCCGGGTAGAGGCCGGCGACCGTGCCGATGAGCAGGGTGGCGGCGAAGCCCCCGGTGACGGCCCACGGGGGGACCACCCAGGGCAGGCCGCCCGAGGCGGCGAAGGCGTAGGTGGCGGCCGCGCCCAGGGCCACGCCGGCCAGCCCGCCCAGTCCGGAGAGCAGGAGGGACTCCGTCACGAACTGGAGGCGGATCTGGCCCCTGGTGGCGCCCAGGGAGCGGCGCAGTCCGATCTCGTGGCGCCTCTCCAGCACCGAGATGATCATCGTGTTGGCGACCCCGACGCCGCCGACCAGGAGCGCCACCCCGCCCAGTCCGAGCAGGAGGTCGGTGAACGCGCCCTCGGTGGCGGCCTTGGCCTGGAGGGCCGAGGAGGGGTCGGTGACCTGCACGTTGTGCGGGTTCTGCGGATCGACGGTGCGGGGGATCAGCTCGCGGACCGCGCTGACCGTCCGGTCCGTCGACCGTTCGTAGATCTGGGTCGGGTGGCCGTCGAAGCCCAGCAGCGTGCCGGCGCCGTCCCAGCCGACCAGGGCGGCCCGCTCGATCTCGGGAGCCAGCGGCAGCGGGTCGAGGATGCCGATGACGGTGAAGTACCGGCCGCCGATGTGGACCTGCTGACCGGGGGCGGTGATGCCCAGGCGCTGGGCCGCGACGTGTCCGAGCACCGTCGACGGGTAGCGCCCGTTGGCCTCGTTGAGCCAGGTGCCCGAGCCGACCGCGCCGCGTACGACGTCCAGCAGTCCTTCGGTGGCGGCCTTCACGGTGATGCCGCCGGTCTCCTCGTCGGGGATCTTCTCGCTGCGCCGGACGGACTGCGCCAGGTCACCGGTCGCGCCGACCTGCTCGACCCCGGGGACGCGGCTCAGCATGCCGACCGACTCCTCGGGCAGCTTCACCTTCTCGCCGAACAGCCCCTGGCCGGGCGAGGCCACCAGCAGATTGGTGCCCAACCGGTCGAGCTGCCGCAGGAGTTGGGCCTTGCTGGAGGAGGAGATGCCGACCACCGCGATCATGGTGGCGATGCCGATGGCGATGCCCAGCGCGGACAGCACCACCCGCAGCGGCCGGGTGCGCAGGCCGGCCGAGCCGACGTGGAGGACGTCACGGGGGCCGAGCCGGGCCGGGGAGAGCCGTGTGCGGCTCATCGCTCCCCACCCCGATCGGCCGGGACGGCGGCGCCGGTGCGCAGGTCCGCCACGACGCGGCCGTCGCGGATCCGGACCTGGCGGGGCAGGCTGTCGGCGATCTCGCCGTCGTGGGTGATCACCGCGATGGTGGCACCGTCGGCGTTGAGGTCGTGCAGCAGCTCCATCACCGCTTCGCTCGAGGCGGAGTCCAGCGCGCCGGTCGGCTCGTCGGCCAGCAGCAGGTCCGGCTCGCCGACCATCGCCCGGGCGATCGCCACCCGCTGCCGCTGGCCCCCCGACAGCTCGTGCGGCCGGTGGTGCATGCGGTCCGCGAGCCCGACCCGCTCCAGGGCCAGGGCCGCGCGCCTGCGGCGCTGGGCGCGCGGCAGGCCCGAGTAGAGCAGGCCCTCGGCGACGTTGTCCCGGGCGCTGACCCCGGCCACCAGGTGGAAGGACTGGAAGACGAAGCCGATGTGCCGGGCGCGCAGGGCGGACAGCCGGCGGTCGGAGAGGGCGGCGACGTCGTGGCCCGCCAGGGTGACGGATCCGGCGCTGGGCCGGTCCAGGGTGCCGACGATGTGCAGCAGGGTGGACTTGCCCGACCCCGAAGGGCCGACGATGGCGAGCAGTTCGCCGCTTCCGATGCGCAGGTCCACCCCCTGCAGCGCCACCACCCCGCCCGGGTACTCCTTGGTAACCTGGTTCAACTCGACCACCGCGCTCATGACGTGGGCACCCCGACCTTCATTCCCTCGGCCAGGCCGGTCCCGCTGACCTCGACCCGGCCCTGTCCGAACATGCCGAGCTCGACCGGGACTTCGCGCACCTTCCCGTTCTCCACGACCTGGATGCCGAAGCCCCCGCCGGTCAGCGCGAGCAGGGCGTTGACCGGTACCGTCAGCACGTCCTCGCGGACCTCGCCCTCGAGCTCGACGGTGACCGGCGCCCGGTCGAAGCCCTCCGCCTGCCCCGGGTCGTCGAAGACCACCCGGGCGGTGATCTTGGCGGGCTTGTCCTGGGAGCCCTGCTCCTTGCCGTCCTCACCGATGGTGCGGTCGACGGAGGCGACCTTGCCCTTGGCCCTGCCGCCGCCGGGCAGAGCGACCTCGACCCGGGTACCGGGCTTGGCGAGGTCGGCCCGGGAGACGTCGATCCTGATCTGCACCTGCCGTTCGGAGCCGGTGGTGGTGAGGACCGGCTTGCCGGGAGCGGCCTGGTCGCCGACGGCCGCGTCGTTCTTCTTGATCCGCACCGGACCGGGCGAGAAGGCGATCTGCTCGGGGCCGATCTCGCCGGTCTGGGCCAGACCGTGGGCCTTCTGCCAGCGCTTGACCGCCTCCACGGTGCCGGGGGTGAACTCCTCGTCCGCGGCCAGCCCCTTGCCGTGGCCCAGGGCGCGGAGGTTCTCCTTCAGCTGTCTGACGTCCGGCCCCTTGTCGCCGGCCTTCAGCGTCCGGTACACGGGGCGCTCGCCGACCATGAGCCGGACCTTCCGGCCGTCGACCTCGTAGAGGACCCCGTCGCGTTCCACCACCGCGCCGGCCTCCGGGAGCCAGGTGAGGGTGCCCGTCACACCGGCGTTGAACCGGCGCTCCTCGGCGTACCCGAGGGTCCCGTCCACCTGGGTCCGGCTGCTCAGGTCCTGCCGTTCCACCGAGCCCGTGCTCGGTGGCAGCCCGTCCGTGCGGTCCGTGCCGGCGCTCGCGCCGCCGCCGGTCTGCGACAGGGCCGTGACCCCGCCCACCAGCGAGACCGAGGTGACCAGCGCGGCGATCAGGTACGTTCGGCGGCTCCGCCCGCGCTCACTCCGCATTCTGACCACTGCACGCCTTGTTCGCCTTGTCGAACCTGTCCTTGTCGGGGCCCTCCGGGACCTTCATCGCCTGTCCCGACATCGCCGAGTCGCCGTCGAACTTCGGGTCCGGCATGTCCACACCGTTACCGCGCATGCACTGGGCGAACTTGAGCGCCCTGTCCTTGTCGGCCTGGGACATCTTCGCGCCGCCCGCGCCACCGGCTCCACCGCAGGCCTTGAGGGCTTCCGCCATCTTGTCCTGGCCGCCCTCGAGGACCAGGCCCCGCGGGTCCTGGCCCGGCTCCGGCTCCTTCACCTGGGCGCCGTGTTCGCGCAGGCACTTACGGTGCTCGTAGGCCTGGTCCGCCGCCGCGCCCCTGCCCGACGAGTCCGAGCCGCCGCCCCCGCCGGCGCCCGTGGCGCCTCCGCCACAGGCAGCGGTGAACAGCGCCATCCCCGCCACCAGCACGGCCGCCGCGCCGTACCTGTGGTTCCGCATGTGGTTCCGCATGGAAAATTCCTCCGAGTCCGATTGCGAGTGGCCGGCCACCGTGTCCGATACGTCTCCGATACCGGGTGACCGACGACGCAGAGGCTGGCACGCACCCGCGTTTCGCCGCTGTCAGCCGAGACCTTTACGGCGACGAAAGGTGGCTTTCAGGTACACCTGATGTCATGCGTGTACTGATCGTGGAGGACGAGGAATTCCTGGCGGACATGATCGCCGAGGGATTGCGGCGCGACGCCCTGGCCGTCGACGTCGTGTACAACGGCGCCGACGCGCTGGAACGGCTGCGCCTCACCGACTACGACGTGCTCGTACTCGACCGCGACCTGCCCGGAGCGCACGGCGACGAGGTGTGCCGGAGCGTCGTCGAGCAGCGGCTGCTGACCCGGGTGCTGATGCTCACCGCCGCCGGCACCGTCCGCGACCGCGTCGACGGCCTGGACCTGGGCGCGGACGACTACCTCACCAAGCCGTTCGCCTACGAGGAACTGCTGGCCCGGGTCCTGGCCCTCGGCCGCCGCACCCACCCCGCCCTTCCGCCGGTCATCGAACGTGCCGGCATCACCCTCGACACCGCCCGCCGCCAGGCCTTCCGGGAGGGCCGCTACCTCGCCCTGTCCCGCAAGGAGTTCGGCGTCCTGGAGGTGCTGATGCAGGCCGAGGGCGCCGTGGTCAGCGGTGAGGACCTGATCGACCAGGTGTGGGAGCGGAACATGGGATACCGCACCAACGCGGTCCGGGTCGCCCTCAGCAAGCTCCGCGCCAAGCTCGGCGAGCCCTCGGTCATCGACACCGTGCCCGGCCACGGCTACCGCATCGGCGTCCCGGCGTGAGGCGCTCCGCCCCGGTCGGCCCGAACCGCCTTCCGCTGCTTCCGCTGCCGGGCAGAGCGCGCCCGCGGCGGCCCGGCAGAGCACGCCCGCGGCTGCCGGGCGGGGAGCGGGGCCGGCTGACCATGCTCTACGGCGGGCTGCTCGTCCTCGCCGGGGCCATGCTCATCGTCCTGGTCAACTTCCTGGTCCGGGAGGGGCTGTACACCTCGATCAGCACGGCCGTCGCCGTCGAACCGCGACTGGCCACACTGGCGACCCCGGACCCGGCCGCGGCGGCGAAGACCCTCACGGTGGGAACCGCCGCACCCGCGAACGCCCCACCCGGGAGCGCCCCCGCCGGAACCGACCCCGCCGACGGCGGACAGTCCCACTTCCAGGCCGTCAAGGTCGTCACCCAGGCCGCCGAGCAGGCCGCCCAGAACCAGTTGCTGACCGTCTCCCTGATCGCTCTGGCCGCCTTCGCCGTCATCTCGATGGCACTGGCCTGGTGGATGTCGGGACGGGTGCTGCGCCCGGTGGCGGTGATCACCAACACGGCGCGGCGGCTCTCGGGTGAGAACCTGCACGAGCGGATCGCCCTCGACGCACCCCCGGGCGAACTCAAACAGCTCGCCGACACCTTCGACGACATGCTCGACCGCATGGAGCAACTGGTCGGTGCGCAGCAGCGGTTCGCGGCCAACGCCGCACACGAACTGCGGACCCCGCTCGCGGTGCAGCGGGCCGCGGCCGAGATCGGGCTGGCCACCGGGGACCCGGCCGCCGTCGCCCGGGTCCGCCGCAAACTGATCGAGGTCTCAGAGAGCAGCGAACGGCTCATCGAGGGCCTGCTGTTGCTGTCCGTCTCCGACCAGAGGCTGGACCACCGCGAACCGGTCGCACTGGACCAGCTGGCCCGCGCGGTGGCCGCCGAGTGCGCCGCCCCGGAGGAAGCCCGGGCGAACGGCGTCACCGTCCGGACCGACACCGCCCCCGTGTCCGTCGACGGTGATCCGGTGCTGCTGGCACACCTGGTACGCAACCTGGTCGGCAACGCCCTGCGCTACAACCACGACGGCGGCCGGGTCGACGTCGACGTGCGCGACGGCGTCCTGGAGGTCGCCAACACCGGCCCCCAGGTGCCGCCGGAGACGGTCCCCTACCTCTTCGAGCCCTTCCGCCGCCTCCAGGAGCGTCGGCACAGCCCGCGTGAGGGCGCGGGCCTCGGCCTGTCCATCGTCGCCTCCATCGCGCGCGCCCACCACGCCACCGTCACCGCCGACCCCGGCAGCACGGGCGGACTGCGCGTCCGGGTCGAGTTCCCCACGGCCTGACCCGGCGGCCAGGGGCACCCGCAGGGCACGCGATCGGCCTCGCCCACCGCGCCAGCGCCTACTGGGCGCTGGGTTCCCGGGTCGCCGTGCGGTAGAAGTTCAGCGAGACCGGTCCCTTCGTGCTGGTCGCCTCCGGGCTCTTGCCCGTCATCTTCCGCTTCTCGGCAGCGTGGTACCGGAGGTCCTCGACGCTGTCCGCCGGCGGGACCGGATTGTCGGCCTCGAAGAGCTGGGAATGTCCCGAGTCGGCCACGACGAAGGTGTCCCCATGCATGTTGGCCTGGCTCTCGCCCGCGTCGCCGAAGTTCGCCGCCACCAGGATGTGGACGCCTTCGTACGGTTCGTTCCAGAGGCTCTCCGCGGCGTTGTCCGAGCATATTTGGAGACGGACCTGAACGCCCTTCACCGTGGTCTCGAAGTTCTCCTGCCCGATGGCGAAGAAGCCTTGCTCCATCTCCTCCTGTGAACGGTCCGGAGCTCCTCCCCAGTCCGGCGCCTCGAAACGCTTCGTGTAGGTCTTCGGATCCTGGCCGCCCTGGAAGACACGCGCGTAGTTGTCGAACACGGTCACGTTGCCCGACCCGTCGGGGTCAGGTCCTTGCTCCCAGATCTCCTCCAGCTCCGCTACCGAGTCCTTGGCGTATCCGTTGTCGGCACCCATGTTCTCCTTGAGCCGCTTCCGGCCCTCCTGCTGTTCGGCGCGCGCCTGGTCCGATTCGTGCGCGTCGAGGGAACGGCGGCGGCCGATGGTTCCCGGCACCACCAGGTAGTTGCTGGGCAGGATCGCCAGGCGGTCGGCGAGCCACTCGTCCACGCCGGCCGCCTGGTCCCCGCTCAGGAAGTGGGTGCCCTGGCCGCTGAAGTAGTACTCCGGCGCGGTGAAGATGTACACCTGCTCCGGGTCGTACCGCTTGCTCCATTCGAGGAACGCGGTGTCCAGCGCCTCGCCCAGGAGCTTCTTCTTCTTATCCAGCTCGACGGCCGACCACTGCGCACCCGCTTTCATCACCTTGTCCGTGGGGGCCTGGACGCTGGCGATGTGGACACCGGTCCTGTCCGCGCCGATCTCCGTGTCGTGAGGATCGAACGTCTCGCGCGCCCACGGCTCGGTGCTCCCGAGGCGCCCGCCGGCGGCCTCCGCGAGGTTCGCCGCGACCTCGCGGTCCTCCTCCGCCGTCGCGCGCTGCACCGCTACGTCGGTACGGGTGCCGACGGCGGCTCCGCCCTCGGTCCGCGCCGGCGGAAGCACCGACCGCCGCATGACGCGAACGGCGTTGGCCTCGGCCTCGCGTTCGAAGCGGTCGGAGGGGTCGGAGACCTTCAGCCCGGTGCCGTCGTCCGTTCCGGCGACGGGGCCCTGGCGCTGCTGGATGACGTGGGTGAGTTCGTGGGCGAGGGTGTGCTTGTCGCCTCCGCCCTCGCCGATGACGACGTGGTGGCCGGAGGTGTAGGCGCGGGCGCCCACGTCCACTGCCGAGGCCCGCGCGGCCGCGTCCGTGTGGATGCGGACGTCCGAGAAGTCCGCGCCGAGCCGGCCTTCCATCTCGGCGCGCGTGCCGTGGTCGAGCGGACGCCCCGGGGAGCGCAGCACGTCCTGGACGGTGGAGCGCTGAACGGCGTGCTCGGCCTGCCCGTGGTCGAATTCGCCGCCCTGCCTGGGCTCTTCCTGAGCCCCTGGCCGTCCGGTCCGGCGGAGCATCCGGACGACCGCCGCGTTGCCGACGCTGCGCTGGAGGGCCAGGAGAGGCGGCGCGCCCCCGATCGCGGGCTTGCTCGCCGGTGGACGGCTGCGCTCGGCCTCATCGGTCTTCGCGCTGTGCTGGGCGTGCATGGTCTCCCTCTCGCACGGCAGGCGGTCACCCTCCTGACTAACAGACGGGCAGGGGCTCCACCAGAGGCGCGAAGGCAGTCCGGGCTGCCTGATCGGGCATGACGCGCTGCCCGTCGCGCAGGCACGGCCACCGTTCGGCCGTACGCCATCGCCCTGCGCGAGGGCCTGCTGCGGCACCCGGCCGCCGGATCGGCCGCATTTGCCCCCGGGTGGGCCGCGGGACGAGGCTGGAGGGGAGAGGGAAACGGGTGCGGGAGGCGTCGCTCGTGGACGGAGACGAGCCTGCCGGCCGGTCCGCCGGCGGGCACCGGAGTGTGCCGCACACGGCCGACCTGCGGGTCGAGGCCTGGGCGCCGACGGCGGAGGGCTGTATCGGCGAGCTGGTGCACGGCGTCGTCGGCAGCTTCGCCGACCTGGCCGGCGCGCGGATCGTCGGTGAGCGCGGCTGCACGGTCCTCGCGGTGAGCGATCCGGACCTGCTGGCGGGCGTCCTGGAGGAGGTCGTCTACCGGATGGACGTCGACGGCGAGCTGCCGGTGGCGGTGGCGGTCGGTCCGATCGAGGGCCTGGACGGCGCCCGTCGGGTGGCGGTCCGGTTCCGGATGGCCGACGCCGCCACGGCCGCCCTGGTCGGCGCCGTGCCGAAGGCCGTCTCACTGCACGACCTGGACCTGAGCGCCGGGCCGGACGGCTGGACCTGCCAGGCCACGGTGGACGTCTGAGCCCGGTCCCGGCGCGGTGGGCCGGAGCCGCGGGAGCGGGGTGAGCGAGGTGGAGATCGCACTGACCGAGGCCGGCCGGTACCGCTGGCGGATCGAGCCGCGCCCGCCGATGCGGGTGCCCGGGGTGGTGTTCGCGAGCGCCGCGCTGCTGCCGCAGGCCGCCGGGGACAAGGCGCTGGAGCAGGTGGCGAACGTGGCGACGCTGCCCGGGATCGTCCGCGCCTCCTACGCGATGCCGGACGTGCACTGGGGCTACGGCTTCCCGATCGGCGGGGTCGCCGCGACCGACGTCGAGCGGGGCGGGGTGGTCTCGCCGGGCGGGGTGGGCTTCGACATCTCCTGCGGGGTCCGGCTGCTGGCGGCCGGGGTCAACCGGGACGAACTCGACCCGGAGCGGATCGGCCGCCTGATGGACCTGCTGGACCGCACCGTCCCGCGCGGCCTGGGCCGGGGCGGCCTGTGGCGGCTCGGCGGACCGGAGGAACTGGACGAGCTGCTGATCGGCGGCGCCCGCTACGCCGTCGAGCACGGCCACGGCGTGCCGCGCGACCTGGAACGCTGCGAGGACCGTGGCGTGCTGGCCGGCGCGGCTCCCGGGGAGGTGAGCACCCGGGCCGTCGAGCGCGGGCTGCAGCAGGTCGGCAGCCTCGGCTCGGCCAACCACTTCCTGGAGGTGCAGGCCGTCGACCGGGTGCACGACCCGCGGACCGCCGCCGCCTTCGGACTGCGGCCGGGCCAGGTCTGCGTCATGATCCACTGCGGCTCGCGCGGCCTCGGCCACCAGATCTGCACCGACCACGTCCGCGCCATGGACCGCGAACTGCACCGCTACCGGATCGAGCTCCCGGAGCGCCAGCTCGCCTGCACCCCGGTCGACTCCCCGCGCGGCCGCGCCTACCTGGGCGCCATGACCGCGGCCGCCAACTACGGCCGGGCCAACCGGCAGTTGCTCGCCGAGGCGGCCCGCCGCGCCTTCGCCACGGTGCTCGGGGTCGGGCTGGAGCTGGTCTACGACGTCTCGCACAACCTCGCCAAGCTGGAGACCCACGAGGTGGACGGCGAGCTCCGGACGCTGTGCGTGCACCGCAAGGGCGCCACCCGGGCGCTGCCGCCGGGCGACCCCGACCTGCCCGCCGACCTGGTGGAGGCCGGGCAGCCGGTGCTGGTGCCGGGCACCATGGGCACCGCCTCGTACGTCATGGTCGGACTGCCCGGCAACGAGGCCTTCCGCTCCGCCTGCCACGGCGCCGGGCGGGTGCTGAGCCGCCACCAGGCGCTGCGCACCGTGCGCGGCGAGCGGTTGAAGAGCGAGCTGGAGGCGCGGGGGATCGCGGTGCGGCCGGCCTCCTGGCGGGCGCTGGCCGAGGAGACCCCCGAGGCGTACAAGGACGTCGACGCGGTGGCCGCCGTGACCGAGGCCGCGGGGCTCGCCCGGCAGGTCGCCCGGCTGGTGCCGCTGGGGGTGTGCAAGGGGTGAGACACCCTCCGTTTCGGCCGCGTCCCTCGACTCGCCCGGCCGGGCGCGCTTGGATGTCGGACGCGTCCGTCACCGGGGCGCGTCCGGCGACAGGTCGCATCCCGTCGCTGGAGCCCGTCCGGCACCGTCGGGCGCGTCCCTCACAGGAGGTGGTCATGCCGGGAAGCCCGGATCCAGCCGTCGACCGCCGGGGCACCGGAGGCGGTCCGGTGATCGAACTGCGGGCGCTCACCAAGCGCTACGGCAGTACGGTCGGCATCGAACAGCTGGACGTGTCGGTCGAGGCCGGCGAGGTGTTCGGCCTGCTCGGCCCCAACGGCGCCGGCAAGACCACCACGCTGCGCTGCCTGGTCGGCCTGCTCGGCCCCAGCGACGGGCAGGTGCGGGTGCTCGGCCTGGACCCGGTGGCCGACCACGGCCGGCTCGCCCCCTCGATCGGCTACCTGCCCGGCGAACTGCGGCTCTACCCCGAGCTCACCGGGCAGCAGACCCTCGACCTGCTCGCCGCCCTCCAGGGCGCCCCGGTCCCGCGCCAGCGCGAGCTGTGCGAGCGGTTGAAGCTCTCCCGGGCCGACCTGGCCCGGCCGGTGGGGCAGTACTCGCGCGGCATGAAGCAGAAGCTCGGACTCGTCCAGTCGCTCCAGCACCGGCCGCCGGTGGTGGTGCTGGACGAGCCGAGCGAGGGGCTCGACCCGCTCGTCCAGGAGACCTTCTACGAACTGCTCGCCGAGGAGGCCGCGGCCGGACGGACCGTCCTGCTCTCCAGCCACGTGCTGCCCGAGGTGCAGCGGACCTGCGGCCGGGTCGCCATCGTCCGCCACGGCCGGCTGGTCACCGTCCGCTCGGTGGCCGAGCTGCGCCAGGCCCGGGCCCGCCGGGTCCGGCTGCTCCTCGACGACGGGCGGGGCGCCCGGCCGCTGGGCGCCGCCGAGCGGTGGTCGCCGCGCTGGGACGGCCCGCGGGTGGAGCTGCTGGTGCCGCCGGACGAGGTGGTCGCGGCGGTGCGCAGCCTGCTCGCCGAACTGCCGGTCGCCGACCTGACGGTGGAGGAGGCGGGCCTGGACGAGGCCTTCCTCGACCTCTACCGGTCCGTCGGGGCCGAGGAGCCTTCGACCGGCGGCAGCCGGCCGGAGCGGGAGGAGCGGCCGTGAACCCGGGCACCGTCAACCGCCGCCTCCCGCTGGTCTGGCTCGCCCTGCACCGGCGGCGCCGGATGCTGCTCTCCCTGCTGTTCGGCATGGTCGTCTTCGAGGCCCTGATCGTGGTGATCGCCGGGACCATCCCGCCCGGCGACCTGTTCGGCGGCGGCCGCACCCCGCCCGGCGCGTTCAAGGCCTTCAGCGGTTCCAACGGCGACGTCTCCATCGCCAGTTACCCCGGCCTGCTCGGCGCCGGGCTCACCCACCCGTTCTGGATCGCCCTCCAGCTGACCGTGATCGGCTCGCTCGGCGCCGCCGCCGTCGCGGCCGACGTCGAGTCCGGCACCATCGAGCTGCTGATGACCCGCCCGGTCTCCCGCCGCCGGCTGCTCGCCGAGCGGACCGGCGCCCTGGTCGCCGCCTCGGTGCTGCTCAACGCCGCCGCCACGCTGACCCTCGCGCTCGGGGTGGCCGCCTCCGCGCCGCTGCGCGAGGCCGTCCCGGAGGGCGCGGTGTTCACCGCCGGACTGCTCGGCTGCGCCCTCGCGTTCTGCCTGACCGGACCGGTGCTGGCGGTCTCAGCGGTCAGCCGGCGGCGGGCCCATGTGGTCGGCGCGGCCGTCGCCTTCGGCGCGGTCGGCTTCGCGCTCAACTTCGTCGCGCTGGCCTGGTCCCCGGCCCGGCCGTTGCGCTACCTCAGCCCGTTCCACTACTACGCGCCGGGCGACGTGCTCGGCCACGGCGGGGTGCCGTGGGCGGCGTTCGGCGTGCTGCTCGGGGTGGGGCTGCTCGGGCTGGTGGCGGCCTTCCGGCTGCTGGAACGGCGGGACCTGGCGGTCTGATCCCGGGGCGCGGTGTGGGGCTGGTGGGCGGCCGGTCGGCGGGGGTGCGGCCGGTCAGCCCCAGGTGCGGGCCGCGGCCAGCAGGTGTTCGCGGACCAGGGCCACGTGCGGGTTGGCCGAGCCGGCCGGGCGGCGCACCAGGTAGGCGGTGTTGATCGGCGGATCGGCCGGCTCGTGCAGCAACCGCAGGGCCCCGGAGGCGAGTTCGGCCCGGCACAGGTAGCCGGGCAGCACGCTCCAGCCCGCGCCCGCGGTCACCGCCGAGAGCAGCGCCCGCAGGTCCGGCACGGTGACCGCGGCCCGGGCGTGCAGCCGCCGGTCGAAGACGTGCCGCCAGTAGCGGCGGGCGATCGGCAGGTCCTCGGCGTAGCTGAGCAGCGGTGCCTCGGCCAGCGCGTCGGGCAGCTCCCGGCCGGCCAGCCGCTCGGCCCAGACCGGGGCCGCGACCAGAACGAACTCCTCGTCGGCGAGCGGTTCGGCGAGCAGCGTCCGGCCGCGCGGACGCCGGGTGGCGACCACCAGGTCGTGCTGCCCGGCGCGCAGTTCCGCCAGCAGCGGGTCGGTGAGCCCGCCGGTCACCCGCAGCTGGACGCCCTGCGCGACCAGCGGGGCCAGCTCGGCCAGCAGGACGGTGCCGAGGAACTCGGCCGGCCCGGCCAGGTGCACCGGCTCCGGCGCGCCGCCACCGCGCCCGTCGGCGAGGCCCGCGAGCCGGTCCAGGGGCCCGGCCAGGCGGGCGGCGAGGTCGTCGGCGTACGGCAGCGGGCTGACCCCGCGGGCCCGG
This sequence comes from Kitasatospora sp. NPDC057518, assembly GCF_042802075.1. Classification (NCBI taxonomy): domain Bacteria; kingdom Bacillati; phylum Actinomycetota; class Actinomycetes; order Kitasatosporales; family Streptomycetaceae; genus Kitasatospora; species Kitasatospora sp. NPDC057518. The sequence goes on along the minus strand of NZ_JBHVEU010000059.1, from coordinate 9,284 downwards.
CGTTCGAACAGCTCCCGGCCGAGCCGCTGCTCCAGTGCCCGGATCTGCGCGGTCACCGTGGACTGGGAGAGGCCCAGCAGGTGCGCGGCCGCGGTGAAGGAGCCCGCCCGGTGCACGGCGAGGAAGGTCCGCAGCTGGTTGAGGTCCAGCGGGCCGGAGCCGGTGGCCGGGCGATCGCTCATGCCCGTGAGCGTACGGGATTCCGATGGCTCGGCGGTGGGCCCGATGGTGGCCCCGATGGTGGGTTCGGCGCTGAGCTCGGCGACCGGATCGACGGTCCGGGTGAGGTATCGGAATTCCGATGCCTCGTATCGCGTGGCCCATTGGTTCCCGCGGGCCGGGCGCGTCTAGCGTCGACCGCGTGAGCGCCGCGGCGGACCGTCGTGGCGGAGACCGCGGCACCCCCGGAGGCACACCCCCATGGCCGACATCCTGTTCGTCCTGACCGGTTCGAAGGTCTGGACCCTGAACGACGGCACCGAGCACCCGACCGGCTTCTGGGCGGAGGAGGCGGTCGTCCCGTACCGGGCCTTCGCCGAGGCCGGCCACCGGGTCGCCGTCGCCACCCCCGGCGGTGTCGTCCCGGTCGCGGACCGGGCCAGTCTGACCGACCCGGCGATGGCCGAGGAACTGGCGGGGATCGTCGAGTTCCGGCAGCCGCTGGTGCTGGCCGAGGTCGACCCGGCCGACTACGACGCCGTGTTCTACCCCGGCGGCCACGGTCCGATGGAGGACCTGGCGGTCGACGCCGACTCCGGCCGGCTGCTCACCCGGGTGCTCGCCTCCGGGCGCCCGCTCGGAGTGGTCTGCCACGGCCCGGCCGCGCTGCTCGCCGCGCGGACCGAGGACGGCGGCTCGCCCTTCGCCGGGTACCGGGTGACCGGCTTCACCAACGCCGAGGAGACCCAGGCCGGCCTGGCGGACCGCGCGCCGTGGCTGCTCCAGGACCGGCTGGTCGGGCTCGGCGTGGACTTCGAGGAGGGCGAGCCCTGGGCGCCGCACGCGGTGGTCGACCGCAACCTGGTGACCGGTCAGAACCCGGCCTCCTCGGCCCTGGTGGCGACCGGGCTGCTGCGGCTGCTGAAGGACGCGGGGAAGTAGGGGAAGTAGGGGAAGTAGCAGCGGAACGGCCGGTCCGTGCGGTCGCCCGTGCACGGGAGCTGCCTGAACGGGTGAGGAGCCCACGGCGGGTACGGCGCGGGCATGCGCCCGCGCCGTACGGCCGTCCACGGCACCCGCCCTCGGACTCCCCGTCCGGCCGGGCCCCCGTCAGCGCAGGTCGTAGGCGGTGAGGGGGTGCCCCGCCCAGATCCGGCGGGCGGCCTGTTCCGGGTAGCGGACGGTCTCCGAGCGGGCGTCCAGGACGCGGGTGAGCTGCTCGTCCGGATCGAAGGCGGGCCACCCCGGGTCGCCGGTGGTGGCGAACCGGACCCAGGCCCGGCGCAGCTCCGCCGACACCCGGACGGCCTCCGGCGGGGGCGGGTCGCCGAGCGACTGCCGCGCCGTCGGGCTGTCCAGGCTGCCGAACGCGAGCGGTACGTCCAGGCCGTGGCAGGCGCCGAGGACGCCGCCGAGGGCGGGGGCGGGCAGGGCGAGCTCGAAGAGGTACGAGGTGCCGCCGGCGGCCGCGTTGGCCTCGGCCAGCCGGAGGGACGGCACCCGGAACAGGGCGTCGGAGCCGACGGCTTCGAGGAGTTCGGAGGGCGTCGCGCCGGGGAGGGCGGACCGGTAGGCGTCCGGGCCGCCCGGCGTCGGCGCGAACGCCTTCAGCATGCGCTGCGCCTCCTCCTCGGTGAAGCCGCCGTGTCGGCCGCTGAGGACGCTGAACAGCCGGAACTCGTCCCGGGTGTGACCGACCAGCAGGTCCACGCCGGCGGTCAGCGCCGACCACGGGGAGCCCGGCAGGATCTCGCCGTCGACCACCGGGACGGTGGCGATGCCGCTCCGTGCCAGTCGGCCCCAGCGTGCGACGTGGTCCGGCAGCGCGGCATTCAGCTCGGTGACCGCCGAGGCCAGGCGCCAGGGGTGCACCTCGGCCAGCGCGGCGGCGGTGGGGACGGTGCCGAGCAGTTTCGCGAGCTCGGCGGTGACCTCGGCGGCCAGCGCGGGGGTGCAGTGGTTGCCCGGCACCGAGTGGGCGACGGCCCGCCGGAACAGGCCGCGGGCCGGGTCCATCGCCAGCAGGGCGGCGACCGAGCCGGCGCCCGCGGACTGCCCGGCGACGGTCACCCGGGCCGGGTCCCCGCCGAACCGGGCGATGTTGCGCCGCACCCAGTGCAGGGCGGCGATCTGGTCCAGGAAGGCCCGGTTGGCCGGGGCGCCCTCCAGCAGGGCGAAGCCCTCGGCGCCCACGCGGTAGTTGACGGCCACCACGACCAGCCCGGCGGAGGCCAGGGCGGTCGGGTCGTACAGCGGGTCGCCGGCGGTGCCGGACATGAATCCGCCGCCGTGGATCCAGACCAGGACCGGCAGCCCGGCCGCGCCCGGATCGGGCGTGCAGACATCGAGCGTCAGCCAGTCGGTGTCCTCGGACGACTCGCCGGACCCGGCGGGCATCGGCCCGGACTGGGGGACGACGGGGCCGAAGGCGACGGCCTCGCGGACGCCGTCCCACGGCTCGGGGGCGGCGGGGGCGGCGAAGCGGAGGGCTCCGACGGGCGGCTGGGCGTAGCGGATGCCGCGGAAGACGGCGAGTTCCCGGCCGCCTCGCTGCTCGTGGTGCTGCTCCGAGTGCTGTTCCGGCTCGCGCCGCGGCTCCCAGCGGCCGCGGACGAGTCCTTCGGTGGTGCGGATGACGGGCTGCTCCGACATGTGGACGCTCCTCCCTCGGAAGGCTTCCCACGTTATAGGTCAGCTGTATTATGTCAAGCGTATGGAAAAGATCCCGCAGGGTCCGCGGCTTCCGCGGCCCGCGGGGAGAATCCGAGGAGCCGCCGCCGATGCCCAAGCAGGTCGACCACCGGGAACGCCGCGAGACGATCGCCCGCGCGCTGTGGCGGGTCGTGGAGCGGCGCGGCGCCACGCACCTGACGATGCGCGAGGTCGCCCAGGAGGCGGGCATCTCGCTCGGGCAGCTCCAGCACTACTTCGGCTCCCGGGCGCAGATGCTCACCTTCGCGATGGACTTCGCCGGCGAGCAGAGCGGGCTGCGGGTCGGCCGGGCACTGGCGGAGCTCGGCGAACGGCCGCACCCGCGCGACGTGCTGCGGGCGATGCTGGTCGAGCTGCTGCCCCTGCACGCCGACGCGCGGGCGACCAGCCGGATGAGCGCCGCCTACGTGCTGGAGGCGCTGCACGACGAGGAGGTCCACGCGCGGGCGCGCGGCGGACTGCTCCAGGGGCGGGCGATGGTCGAGCGGATCGTCCGGCAGGCGATCGCCGACGGGCAGCTCGCGGCCGACCGCGACCCGGTGGTGGAGACGGACCTGCTGCTCGCGCTCACCGGGTTCACCACGCTGCTGGAGCTGGACGTGGTCGAGCCCGCCGCCGTGCTCACGGCCGTCGACCGGCACCTGGACCGGCTGTTCGCGGCGCCGGGTGGTGCGGATGGTGCGGGCGGTGCGGGCGGTGCCGTCGGCGGTCGGTGAGGGGGCGGCGGTCGGTCCGGGGCCCGGGGGCCCGGGGCGGGGCGTGGCAGGCTACCCGGGTAGCACCGCCGCCCGCGACCAGGAGCACCGCCATGGACCGACCCGCCGCCCTCCGACCCGCCGCCCTGCGCCTCGACGCCACCGCCTCCGGACACCCGGCGGGCATCCTGGACGCCGCCGAGCGGGCCGAACGCCGGGGCATGGACCGGCTGGTGGTCGCCGAGACCGCGTACGACCCGTTCCTCCAGCTCGCCCGGGCGGCCGACCGGACCGAGTCGATCGAGCTGGCCACCGGCATCGCGGTGGCCTTCGCGCGGACCCCGATGACGCTCGCCTACCAGGCCTGGGGGCTGCACGCGGCCTCCGGCGGACGGGCCGTCATCGGGCTGGGCTCGCAGGTCAAGCCGCACATCGAGAAGCGCTTCGGGATGCCCTGGGACCGCCCGGCCGCCCGGATGCGCGAGTACGTGCACGCGGTGCGGGCGATCTGGCACAGCTGGCAGACCGGCGAACGGCTGCGCTTCCGGGGCGAGTTCTACACCCACACGGTGATGACGCCGGTGTTCTCGCCGGATCCGGTCCCGTCCGGGGTGCCGCGCATCCTGTTGGCGGGCGTCGGGCCGCTGATGACCCGGACCGCCGGGGCGGTGGCCGACGGCTTCCTGAGCCACCCGTTCTCCTCCACCGCCTACCTGGCCGAGCAGGTGCTGCCGGGCCTGACCGAGGAACGGGCCCGGGCCGAGGCGGAGGGCGCCGCGTGGACGGGGCGGCCGTTCGAGATCGTCGGCAACGTGCTCACCGCCACCGGCCGCACCGAGGAGGAGCTGGCGGCCAACCGGGCCGCCACCCGCGAGCGGCTCGCGTTCTACGCCTCCACGCCGGCCTACCGCCGGGTGCTGGCGCAGCACGGCTGGGAGGGGCTCCAGGAGGAGCTGCACACCCACTCGGTTCGCGGGCGCTGGGCGGAGATGGCCGCGCTGATCGACGACGAGGTGTTCGACGCCTTCGCGGTCTGCGGTCCGGTCGAGGAGGTCGCGGGGGAGATCCACCGCCGCTACGCGGGGCTGGTCACCCGGCTGTCCGTCAGCCTCCCCGAGGACGCCGACCCGGAGCTGGGCCTGGACGTCCTGGCGGCGGTGCGGGCGCTGGGCCGACCGGAAGCGGACGCCGGATGATCGGGATGGACGGCCGACCGGGCACAGGGTGATGAAGTCCGGGCAGATTCGTGCAACGCGTTTCCGGTGGTGAGGGCGGGCGGCAGGATCGCGGTGGCAGGCAGGGCCGTCCCCGTGAGGACCGGCGGCCCCGGACCTGCCGCGTTGTGCGGGGCCTGTCGTGCCGTACGGACCGTTGCGCCGTACGGCCTGTCATGCCTCGGCCACCCGTTGCCGATCGTGGGGGTGCACGCGTGTCCGTGTCCGACAACCGTCCGGCCGACTACGACCTGGCGGAGCGCTGGGACCCGGGAGCGAAGGCGTACGTCGACGCCCTGGCCGACCCGGACGAGTTCCTCCGCGTCTGCGCCGAGCTGACCGGCTTCGACGTGCCCGAACTGCGCTCCACCGGCATGGCGGACGAGCACCACCGCACCACGCTGGCCCACCGGGTCCGCGACGAGCACGCCCTGGTCCACCTCTGGTACGTCGGCGCCTGGCCCGGCGAGGCGCCCTCCTCCGCCCGCGCCCACGACCAGGGGCTGGTCTGGCGGACCTTCCACGCCGTCCCGCCCGGCGCCGCCGCCCCCGGGCACGGCAGCTGGGCCGGCGCGCCCCGGGGCGCCGAGGTTCCGGGCCCCGAGGTCCGGGGAGGGGCGGAGATCCTGGGCGGGGCCGCGACGTCGGGAGGCACCGCATCGCGGGGCACCGGGGCAGTGGCACCGGAGAACGGTGGTGAGGGCCGGTGACCGCCCGTTGGGACGCCGTCGTGGTCGGCGCGGGCTTCGCCGGGACACTGGTCGCCCACCGCCTGGGCGCACAGGGCTGGCGGGTCCTCGTCCTGGAGGCCGGACGGGCCGCGCCCACCGGCGCCGAGGCCGCCACCGCCCACCGTGCGGCCGGCGGCGGACCGCCCACCTCGCCCTACCCGCACAGCCCCGAGGCGCCGTCACCCGACGTCACCGACCTCACCGGGAACCCGGACGGCGGCTTCACCGCCACCGGCCACCTCCGCCAGTACGGGCCGCTGCCCTACGCCAGCGGCTACCTGCGCGCCAACGGCGGCACCGGGCTGCTCTGGACCGGACTCACCCCGCGCATGCACCCCGAGGACTTCCGCACCGGCGACCTCGGCCACGGCCGCAACTGGCCAATCGGCTACCACGACCTGGAACCCCACTACCGCGAGGCCGAACGGGAACTCGGCGTCGCCGCCGACGCCGAGGAGCAGCGCCGTGCCGTCGGACTGCCCATCCCGGACGGCTACGACTTCCCGATGCGGGCCATCCCGGCCAGCTACCTCGACCGGCAGCTGGCCCGGGCCCTCGACGGCCGGACCGTCCGCGACCCCGCCGTGCCCGGCCCCGCCCGGCTCGCCGTCACCGCCACCCCGCACGCCCGCAACGGCGTGCCGACCAGGCCCGGCTCCGCGGACGGGCCGCTCTGCGCGGGCAGTTCCAGCTGTGTCCCGGCCTGCCCGAGCGGGGCCAAGTACACCCCGATGCGTACCCAGGCCCGCTGGGCGGCCGGGGTCGAACTGCGAACGGAGGCCGTCGTCAGCCGGGTGCTGGCCGACCCGGAGACCGGGCGGGCCCGGGAAGTCGAGTACCTCGCCGGCGGCACGACCCACCGGGTGACGGCGGACCTGGTCGTCCTCGCCGCGCACGCGATCGAGAACGCCCGGCTGCTGCTCCTCTCCGGTCTGGCCGACCGCAGCGACCAGGTCGGCCGGAACCTGATGGACCACCCGGCCCTGCTCACCTGGGGGCTGATGCCCCGACCGGTCGGCCCCTACCGGGGGCCCGGCTCCACCAGCGGCCTGGAGGCGTTCCGCTTCGGGCCCGGGCGGGACCGCCGGGCGCCGTTCCGGATCGAGATCGGCAACTGGGGCTGGTCCTGGGCGGGCGGCGCGCCGGAGGCCGAGGCGGCGTCGCTGCTCGCGGCGGGCCTCCGGGGCAAGGAGCTCCGGGAGCGGCTCGGCGACCGGCTGGGCCGTCAGTTCTCGCTCCAGTTCGAGCTGGAGCAGCCCGCCGACCCGGCCAACCGGGTCACCCTCGACCGGGACCGGCGCGACCCGCTCGGCCTGCCGAGCCCGGCCATCCGCTACGACGTCTCCGAGTACGTCCGCGAGGGCATGGCCTCGGCCCGGGCCGTCTCCGACCAGCTGTTCGCGCTGCTCGGCGCCGAGGACCACACCGCCTACCCGGCGGCCGAATGGCCGGGACGGCTCGAACACCGGGGAACCGTCCACGGCTACCGGGGCGCCGGCCACGCCGGTGGCACCCACATCATGGGCGACTCGCCCGCCAACTCGGTGGTCGACCATTGGCAGCGGTGCTGGGAGCACCCCAACCTGTACGCCGTCGGCTGCGGGTCGATGCCCTCCCTCGGCACCTCCAACCCCTCGCTCACCATGGCCGCCCTCGCGCTGCGCAGCGCCGAGCGGATGCACCGCGACCTGCTGGAGCTGCACCGCCCGGCGGCCGTGGCGCCCCCGGCCGCCAGCCGTGTCCCCGTAGCGCCCGTGTTCTCACCCGCGTTGTCCCCGTCGTCGTCCCCTTCGCCGTCCTCCTCGTCCTCCTCGTCCCCCTCGTCCTCGGAGCCCTCATGACCGGCCTGCCGCTGCCGCCCGTACCGGAGCCGTACCACCTGCCCTTCCACTACGGTGCGTTGCACAACGTCGGTGTCGACTACCTGGTCGACCGTGCGCGGGCGAGTGAACTGCTCGCCAAGCGCCACCCCGGGCTGAGCGTCGCCGCCTTCGACGGCGGGGCCTGCGTCTCGCTCAACTTCCAGCTCTACTTCGCCCAGTATCCGAACGGCGGCGGCATCACCCAGGAGCTGGAGATCAACCTGATCGCCCACCCGGTCTTCGCCGAGGAGCGGATGCCGGTGGTCAACTACGGCCAGTACGCCCGGGGTTACGACCAGACCAAGCTGCTCGGCATCGCGAGGCTGCACGTGCTCTGCGACAACCCGCTCGCCATCGACGCCGGGCGCCGGCTGTACGCCGAGCCCAAGCACCCGGGCTGGTTCGAGACCACCCTGCCCTCCCTCAACGCGCCCGACGTGCGCGAACGCTGGTCGGTCTCCTGCCGTCGGGCCGCCCTCGGGCCGGACGGGCTGAGCCGCCACGACGAGGAACTCCTCGCCCTGGACGTGAACCTGGTCGGCCTCACCCCCGAGTCCGTCAACAACACCCCGATCACCGGCTACGGCACCGACGACGAGGGCAAGCTGCTGGCCGGACCGCTCAACGTCTACCAGCCCTACCGCTACTACGCGCTGGACGACCGCACCGCCGACCGCGTCCGGCTCGACCTCGGCAACCCCGCCGAGGAGTCCGCCCGCGACCTCGCTCACCTGATCGCCGACGCCCCGGCGGCCGGGGTCTGGACCTACCAGTCCCCGCCGGTCGCCGCCCACAACCGCGCCTACTACGTCCGGTGACGGCCCCGGGCTCGGCTTGCCTCTTCGCCCCGAGCGGCACCGCCGTACGGCGGGACGTCGCCCACGGCCGGGTCTGGTCGGCCATGCCCTACACCGTGCTCGCGGACGACGGTGACGTCCTGACCCTCACCGCCCGCCCGGGTACGGAGAGCCTGGCCCCGGCCAGCTGGACCGTCGCCGCGCACGCCGGAGACGACGCCCTGCGCCTGGACTGCGTCCACGACCTCGCCTCCGGCCGGTGGGAACTCGCCCACTGGACCTGGCGCGACACCGTGGTGCTCAGCCGCTTCACCGCCGGAGTGCCGTTCAGCGTGCACCGCTTCCTGACACCCGACGGCCGGCCGCTGCGCTGGTACGTCAACTTCGAGCGCCCGTACCGCCGGACGGCCATCGGCATCGACACCCTCGACCTCTTCCTGGACCTCGTGATCACCCCCGATCTGTCGTCGTACAGCTGGAAGGACGAGGACGAGTACGCCCAGGCCCGGCGCCTCGGCGTCGTTGACGAGGCCACCCACCGACAGCTGGACCGGGCCCGGGAGCTCGCCCTCGCCCAGCTCCGGGACCGCACCGGCCCGTTCGCCCCCGACCCGGACGCCTGGACGCTGCCGCCGGAGGGACCGCTGCCCACTCTCCCGGCCACCGCCCTCAGCACCCCCGCCGGCAAGTGGGATGAGGGCGGATCGGCGGACGGTTAGGGTCGCGCCCCTGCACGAAGGACGGCGAGGGGGCAGACGTGACGGCCGCGACGGACACGACGGACACGACGGACGACATGGAGGCGCTCAAGCACCTGCACGACGGCGGCGACTACCGGCGGCTCGCCGAACGGACCTCGAATCCCGACGTCCTGCGCCGACTGGCGATCGGCGAGTACCCGTTCGTCTGGCACGCGATCGCCGACAACCCGGCCGCCTCCACCGACCTGCTGGCGGTGTTGGCCGGGCGCCGGCAGCAGGTGTGGAACAACAATCGCCTCCTTCGCTTGGTCGCGGCCCACCCCGCCCTCACGGGCGAGGCGTCGGACGGCCTGGTCGATCTCGTCGGGGACCGCCTGCGGGAGGGCGACCGCCCGTACGCGGCCGTCCTGGAG
>NZ_JBHVEU010000058.1:0-28462 GCF_042802075.1 Kitasatospora sp. NPDC057518 | reverse complement strand
ACGCGGCCGGGCGGACGACCACCACCTGAGGGCTCAGTCCTCCGGCGGCGGGCCCGGGGCGTCGACCGGGAGGCGGACGGCCAGGAGGGCGCCGGCGGCGACCAGGGCCGCCGTGAGCCCGAGGGCGAGCCGGTACGGTCCGGCGCCCGCGCCGTCGCCGAACGCGCCGATGAGGGCCGCGGTGGCGGCGATGCCGAGGGCGCCGCCGAGGGTGCGCAGGATGGTGAACAGGCCCATCGCGCGGCCCATCGCGGGCGGCGGGACGTCGGCGAAGCCGGCGATCTGGACGGTGAGCACGGCAGTGCCCAGCACCAGTCCGACGGCGAACATCAACGCCCGTACGGCCCACGGGTTCTCCGCGAAGCCGAGCGCGGCCAGCACGGCCGCCGCCAGCAGCAGCCCGGGCAGGGCCAGCCGGCGCGGGCCGAGGCGGGGCAGCAGGCGGTCCACCACCTGCGAGGCGGCCATCAGGCCGATGGCCTCCGGGAAGACGCTCAGCCCGGCGTCCAGGGCGGTGGCGCCGCGCGCCGCCTGGTAGAGCAGCGGCAGCACGAACAGGGCGCCCATCAGCCCGGCCGAGGTCAGCAGGGCCAGCCAGCTCGCCGTGCCGAAGGTGCGGTCGGCGAGCAGCCGCAGCTCCACCAGGGGCTCGGCGGTGCGCAGTTGGTTCCGTACGGCGGCGCCCAGCAGGACCAGGCCGAGCAGTCCGCCGAGGGCCACCCCCGGGGAGGTCCAGCCGTGCGCCGGACCGAAGCCGAGGGCGTAGGTGAGCAGGCCGAGGCCGGGGGTGGCGAGCAGGAACCCGGTGGTGTCGAAGCGGCCGGCCGGGGGCTCCTGCTCGCCGCGCAGGCCGATCAGCCCGATCAGCACGGCGGCCGCGCCGATCGGCACGTTGACCAGGAACAGCCAGTGCCAGGAGAGGTGTTCGGTGAGGAAGCCGCCGAGCGGCGGCCCGAGGGCGGGCATCAGCGCGGTCGGGACGATCAGGATGCGGCCCAGGCCGGCCCGCTCGTGCGGGGCGAAGGCCCGGAACAGCAGGGTCATCCCGACCGGTGTGAGCAGCCCGCCGGCCACGCCCTGGACGGCCCGGGCGGCGGACAGCGTGCCCAGGCCGGGCGCCGCCGCGCAGAGCGCGGAGGCGAGGGTGAAGGCGGCGAGCGAGCCGAGGAAGACCCGCTTGACGCCGTACCGGTCGCCGAGCCAGCCGGCCACCGGCAGTCCGAGGGCGAGGCCGACCAGGAAGGCGGTCTCCACGGCGTTCGCCGCCGAGACCGGGCGGCCGAAGTCCTCGGCGATGCTGAACAGCGCCGGGTTGACGATGGTCGAGTCCAGGCCGTTCATGCACATCGCGGCCGTGTAGACGACCACCACCGCGGCGCGCCCCGCGAGCAGGGGGCGCGCCGGGGCCTGGACCGCCGGAGGGGTTGCCGGAGGGGTCACAGCGTGGTCCAGTGCGCGGTGATCCACTCCAGGGCGGCCGGCCGCTCGCAGGGGCCGTGGGCGACGGTCCAACCGGCCGGGACGGCGGCGAAGGCGGGCCACAGGGAGTGCTGTCCCTCGGCGTTGACGAGCGCGAGGAACTCGCCGTCGGCGTCGAAGGGGTTGGCGGGGGCGTCACTCATCGGTGGTCTTCTCCATCGTCGGTCTTCTTGTCGGACTGCTTGTCGGACTGCTTGAGGTGGTCGGCGATCACGCTCGCGATGTGCGCGATCGGCTCGGGCAGGGTCATGTCCTTGTGGGAACAGGCCACGTCCGTGTTGGCGATCCGGCCGGACACGTACGGCGTCCACAGCTCGGGCACCAGGGTGTCGTCGATGGTGTCGACGGTGGCGCGGAAGAACAGCACGTCGCCGTCGAAGCGGCGGTGGTCGTAGCCGCGCACCAGGTGGTTGGTGTTGAGGTAGATCCGGTTCAGCGCGGCCACGGTGCTCTCGTCCAGCCCGGCGAGCGGGCTGCCCTCGCGGCGCAACAGCGCGGTGACGGCGCCGAGTTCGAGCGGCAGGCCGTCGAGGTCCTCCGGTCCGAAGCCGCCCATGGTGAGCAGCGCCTCCAGCGCCTCGGCCTGGTCGGGGACGGGCAGCTCGCGGAAGCCCTCGGCCGGGTAGGCGTCCAGGATGGCGAGCAACTCGACCTCCTGGCCCAGCTCCTGGAGCCGGACGGCCACCGCGTGCGCGATGATCCCGCCGGTGGACCAGCCGAGCAGCCGGTACGGGCCCTCCGGCTGGACCTCGCGCAGCCGGTCGGCGTAGTGCGCGGCCAGCTCCTCCAGCGTTTCCGGCAGCGGGAGTTCGGCGGTGGCGGCACCGACGCCCTGGGCCTGGAGGCCGTAGATCGGCACCTCGCCGGGCAGGTTGCGGATCAGGCCGGTGTAGCACCAGCTGAGGCCGCCGGCCGGGTGGACGGCGAACAGCGGGCGCTGCCGGCCGGGGGCGACGGGCCGCAGCGGCAGCAGCACGTCCAGGGCGTCGGCGGCGGGCGCGCCCGCCGCGAGGGCGGCGTCCAGGGCGGCCACGGTGGACGCCTGGAACAGCGCGCCGATGCCGACCTCCAGTCCGAGCACCTCGCGGATCCGCCCGGCGAGCCGCACGACCAGCAGCGAGTGCCCGCCGAGTGCGAAGAAGTCGTCCTCGACGCCGACCGAGGCCACGCCCAGCACCTCGGCGAACAGTTCGCACAGCTGCTGCTCGCGCGGGGTGCGCGGCAGGCGGCCGGCCCCTGCGGCGGGGGCCTCGGGGGCGGGCAGGGCGCGGCGGTCGAGCTTGCCGTTGGCGGTCAGCGGGAGGCGGTCGAGCAGGACGACGGCGGAGGGCACCATGTGGGCGGGCAGTTCGGCGGCGGCGTGGGCGCGCAGCTCGTCCGGGGTGGCGGTGCCGAGCGGTCCCACGGCGCCGACCGGCGCGACCGCGTAGCCGACCAGCCGCTTGTCCCCCGGCACGTCCTCCCGCACCACCACGGCGGCGTCGGCGACGGCCGGGTGGGCGGCCAGCACGGCCTCGATCTCGCCGAGTTCGATCCGGAAGCCGCGCAGCTTGACCTGCTGGTCGGCCCGGCCGAAGTACTCCAGGACGCCGTCGGCGCGGCGCCGGGCGAGGTCCCCCGAGCGGTACATCCGGGTGCCGCGCTCGCCGAACAGCGCGGCGTACGGGTCGGCGACGAAGCGGGTGGCGGTCAGCTCGGGGCGGCCGAGGTAGCCGCGGGCCAGGCCCGCCCCGGCCACGTACATCTCGCCGGTGACACCGGGCGGGACGGGCTGGAGGTGCTGGTCGAGGACGTAGACCCGCAGGTCGGGGATGTTGACGCCGATGGTGCTGCTGCTCCCGGCGGCGGCGCTCGCCCGGTCCAGGGCGATGTACGAGACGTGCACGGTGGTCTCGGTGATGCCGTACATGTTGACCAGCGTGGGTGCGTCCTCGGCGTGCCGGTCGTACCAGTCGTCCAGCCGGGCGAGTTCGAGCGCCTCGCCGCCGAACACCACGTAGCGCAGGGCGAGTTCGCTGCCGGGGCGGTCCCGGTCGGCGGCGCTGAGCTGGTAGAAGGCGGACGGCGTCTGGTTGAGCACGGTGACCCGCTCGCGGGCGAGCAGGTCCAGGAAGGCCGCCGGGTCGCGGCTGACCAGGTGCGGGACGACGACCAGTCGGCCGCCGTGCAGCAGGGCGCCCCACAGCTCCCAGACCGAGAAGTCGAAGGCGTAGGAGTGGAACAGCGTCCACACGTCCTCGGCGCCGAAGCCGAACCAGTGGTCGGTGGCGCCGAACAGCCGGACCACGTTGCGGTGGGTGACCGGCACGCCCTTGGGCCGGCCGGTGGAGCCGGAGGTGTAGATGACGTACGCGGTGTCCTCGGCGCGCAGCGGGCGGGTGCGCTCGTGCTGCTCCAGCGGGACGGCCGGGAAGGCGGCGGACTCCGGCCCGTCGACCAGGAGTTGCCGCACCTCGTGGGCGGGCAGCCGGGGCGCGGTGGCGCGGTCGGTGAGCAGGGCGGCCGGGGTGGCGTCGGCCAGCATGTAGGCGAGCCGGTCGGCCGGGTAGTCGGGGTCGAGCGGCAGGTAGGCGGCGCCGGACTTGGCCACCGCCAGCAGGGCGACGACGAGTTCGAGCGAGCGCGGCAGGGCGAGCGCGACGATGGTGCCGGGACCGATGCCCTCGGCGGCCAGCAGCCGGGCCAACCGGTCCGCACGGGCGGCGAGTTCGGTGTAGTCGAGCTGCTCGTTCCGGTAGCCCACCGCCACGGCGTGCGGATGGGCGGCGGCGGCCGCCTCGAAGAGCTCGGGCAGGGTGGCGTCCGAAGACGTGTCCACCGACGGGCCGTTCCACTCGACCAGGGCGCGCTGCCGCTCCTCCTCGCTGATCAGCGGCAGCAGGCCGATCGGGGTGTCGGGGGCGCTCGCGGCGGCGGTGAGCAGCCGGGTCAGGCGCTCCCCGAGGGCGGCGACGGTGGCGGCGTCGAAGAGGTCGGTGCGGTACTCCAGGAAGCCGCCGATGCCGCCGCCGGGCAGTTCCCCGGCGTTCAGGGTGAGGTCGAACTTGGCGGTGCCGCTGGGGATCGCGGCGATGTCGGCGGTGAGGCCGCCGCCCAGGGCGGTCCGCTCGTCCGGGCGGCTCTGCCAGGCGAGCATCACCTGGAACAGCGGGTGGCGGGCGAGCGAGCGGGCCGGGTTGAGCTCCTCGACCAGGCGGTCGAAGGGCAGTTCGGCGTGCTCGTGCGCGGCGAGCACGGTGCCGCGGACCCGGGCCAGCAGCTCGCGGAAGGTCGGGTCGCCGGAGGTGTCGGTGCGCAGCACCACCGAGTTGACGAAGTAGCCGACCAGTGCGGCGGCCTCCTCGTCCTCCCGGCCGGCCACCGGGGTGCCGACCGGGATGTCGGTGCCGGCGCCGTGCCGGGTGAGCAGGGCGGCGAGCCCGGCCTGGACGGCCATGAAGACGGTGCTGTCGGCGGCCCGGGCGAGCCCGGCCAGGGCGGTGTGCGCCTCGGCGCCGAGCGCGAAGGGCACGGTGGCCCCCTGGTGGCCGGCGACGGCCGGACGGGGGCGGTCGAGCGGGAGCTCCAGCTGGTCGGGCAGTCCGGCGAGCGCGGCGCGCCAGTGCTCCACCTGCCGGACGGCGAGCGGGCTGGGCGCGTCGGCGGTGCCGAGCCGCTCCCGCTGCCAGGCCGCGTGGTCGGCGAACTGGACGGCGAGTTCCGGCAGTTCCGGTTCCCGACCGGCGCTCCGGGCGCCGTAGGCGACGGCCAGGTCGCGCAGCAGCGGGGTGGTGGAGGCGCCGTCGCCCGCGATGTGGTGGAGCAGCAGGAGCAGGGTGTGCCGCTCGGGGCCGTCGGTGAACAGGCTCGCGCGCAACGGCGGTTCGGCGGTCAGGTCGAAAGCGTACCGGACTTCATCGCCCATCTCTCCGGTGCTCCCGTGAAGTTCGGGCCGGAACTCGGAGAGGATGCGCTGGTACGGCGTGCCGTCCGGCTCCTCCCCGTAGACGGTGCGCAGGACTTCGTGCCGGGCGACGAGGTCGCCGAGTGCGAGGCCGAGGGCGTGCCGGTCGAGCGGGCCGGTGAGGGTGAGCGCCAGCGGGATGTTGTAGGTGGGGCTGGGGCCTTCGAGGCGGTGCAGGAACCAGAGCCCGCGCTGGGCGGGCGAGAGCGGCATCCGCTCGGTGCGCGGCACGGGCACCAGGGCGGGGCGGTGCTCGGGCTCCGCCGGGTCGAACAGGGCGGCCTGGTCGAGCAGTTCGACGAGGCCGGCCGGGGTCGGCTGCCGGAACACGTCGGCGAAGCCGACCGGGGCGGCGAAGGTCTCGCGCAGCCGGGCGGCGAGGCGGCCGGCGAGCAGCGAGTGGCCGCCGAGGTCGAAGAAGGAGGCCTCCCGGCCGGGTGCCTGCGGCAGGCCGAGGACCTCGGCGAACAGGCCGCAGACCAGTTCCTCCCGGGGCGTGGCCGCCGCGGTGCCCTCGGTGGCCGCGGCGGGCTCGGGCAGGGCCCGGTGGTCGAGCTTGTCGTGGGCGGTGCGCGGCAGTTCGTCCAGCAGCAGGACGGCCGCCGGGACCATGTGCGCGGGCAGCCGGGCGGCGAGCGCGGCGCGCAGCCCGTCCGGATCGGGCGTGCTGCCGCTCTCCGGGACGGCGTAGCCGAGCAGGCGCTTGCCCTGCGGGCCGGGGCGGGCGATCACCACGGCCTGGGCGACGCCCGGGAGTTCGGCGAGGACGGCGGCGATCTCGCCGGGCTCGATCCGGAAGCCGCGGATCTTCACCTGGTCGTCGGCCCGGCCGAGGAACTCCAGGGTGTTGTCGGGGCGGCGCCGGGCGAGGTCGCCGGTGCGGTACATCCGGCTGCCGGGCGGGCCGAAGGGGTCGGCGAGGAAGCGTTCGGCGGTGAGGTCGGGGCGGCCGAGGTAGCCGCGGGCCAGGCAGGCGCCGGCCACGTACAGCTCGCCGGTGACGCCGTCGGGCGCGGGGCGCAGCGAGCCGTCCAGGACGTAGGCGCGGGAGCCGCGCACCACCCGGCCGCGCGGGGCGCCGTCCGGGCCCGGGGTCCAGGCGTAGGCGTCGACGGTGGTCTCGGTCGGGCCGTAGAGGTCGACCGGGTGCAGGCCGGGGACGGCGGCCAGGCGCTGCCAGAGGGCGGACGGGGTGGCCTCGCCGCCGACCACGAGGACGGACGGGCGGTGCCGGCCCTCGTCGAGGATGCCTTCGGCGATCAGGACTTCGAGGTAGGAGGGGGTGAGGTCGAGGTAGTCGACGCGCTCGCGGTCGAGGTGGGCGGCGAGCGCGGCCGGGTCGCGGTAGGTGGCGTCGTCCAGCAGGTGGAGCTCGTGGCCGTGGACCATCCAGAGCACCGGGTCCCAGGAGGCGTCGAAGGCGAACGAGGCGCTGTGGGCGACGCGCAGCCGGTCCCGGCCGGCGCGGCGCAGGGCGGGGGCGACGTGGTCCTCGCCGAGGCCGGCGTGCAGGTTGGCCAGCGAGGCGTGGGTGACCACCACCCCCTTGGGGCGGCCGGTGGAGCCCGAGGTGTGCAACACGTAGGCGGGCTGGTCGAGTCGGGGCGCGGGCGGGGCGGTGTCGGGCTCGCCGGCCGCGTCCTGCGGGCGGACGACGGGCAGGCCGGCGGGCTGGCCGAGCCCGGCGAGGGCGTCGGCGGCGCCGATCGCGCAGACCGGGCGGGCGTCGGCCAGCACGGCGGCGAGGCGCCGCTCGGGGTGGGCGAGGTCGAGGGAGACGCAGGCGCCGCCCGCCTTGAGGACGGCGAGCATCGCCACCAGGGTGTCGGTGCCGCGCGGCAGGGCGATCGCGACCGGTGCGCCGTCCTTGACGCCGAGGGCCGTCAGCCGGTGGGCGAGCCGGTTGGCGGCGGCGTCGAGCTGCCGGTAGGTCAGCGCGGCCGCGCCGGAGCGGACGGCGACGGCCTCCGGGGTGCGGGCGGCCTGGGCGGCGAACAGCTCGGGCACGGTCCGCTCGACCGGCGGCTCGGTACGGCCTTCGGTGGCGCGGCGCAGGCCGTCCGGGTCGAGCAGGTCGATCCGGGCGACGGGCGTCCGGGGGTCGGTGAGCAGCAGGTCGGCGAGGGCGTCGAGGTAGCACAGCAGGCCGTCGCGGTGGGCGGCGAGGGAGGCGGCCCCGTAGCGGGCCGGGTCGGCGTCGATGACCAGGCGCAGCGCGCCGTCCGGGCCGGGCGAGACGTTCAGGGCGAGGTCGTCGACCGGGCCGGCGGCGAGGTTGCGGACGGTGCCGGGCAGGCCGGCCAGGTCGAGGTCGCTCTCGAAGGCCTTGATGTTGACCATCGGGCCGAACAGGGCGCGGCGGTCGCCGGTGCGGCCGAGGTCGCGGCGCAGCTCCTCCAGCGGGTAGCGCTGGTGGCGGCGGACGGCGCGCAGCTCGCGGACCACGGCGCGCACCAGGGCCTCGGCGCTGTCGGCGGGGCGGACGGCGAGGCGCAGCGGGAGCACGTTGGCGGCGGCGACGGGGGTGCGCAGGGCGGCCGGGCCGCGGCGGTTGGCGAGCGGCAGGCCGAGGACGACGTCCTGGGTGCCGGTCAGGCGGTGCAGGTAGCCGGCCGCGGCGGCGAGGAGCAGCTCGGCCCAGGTGGCGCGGACGGCCTCGGCGGCGCGCTCCAGGCGGTCGCGGGTGCCGGCGGGCAGTTCGGCGGTGAGGCGGATCGATGCGCCGGACGCGCCGGCTTCGCGAGACGCGCCGGGCTCGGGGGAAGCGCCGACCTCGGGAGACGCGCCGGACTCGGGGGTGCCCGGGAGGGTGGCCGGGGTGTCGGCGTCGGCCATCCGGGCCGACCAGTGGGCTCGGTCGGCCCCGTACTGCGCGCTCTCGCGGTAGGCGGCCTCCTCGGCGGCGGCCTCGGCGAGTCCGGCGAAGGGGTTCGGCGCGGGTTCGGCGCCGGTGGCGAGGGCGGTGTAGAGGGCCGCGACCCGGTCACCGAGGAGGGTCAACGCGTAGGCGTCGACGGCGAGGTGGTGGATGCGGCGGTACCAGAGCCGACGGTCCCCGGTGAGCCGGATGAGCGCGTGGGTGAACAGCGGGCCCTCGGCGAGGTCGGCCGGAAGGGCGAGGTCGGCGCGCATCCAGGCCTCGGCCTCGGCGGCCGGGTCTTCGGCGGCGCGCAGGTCCAGGCGGTGCAGCGGCCAGTGGCGGCCGGGGCGCAGCCGCTGGCGGGGCGTGCCGTCCGAGTCGGTGACGACGACGGCGCTCAGCGCCTGGGCCTCCTCCACCGCCTGCCGCAGCGCCTGTTCGAACCGCTCGTCGTCGAGCGGGCCGGTGATCTCGACGGCGTCGCCGGTGTTGTAGACCGGACTGTCGGGGTCGAGGGCCTGGGCGTACCAGATGGCGGCCTGGGCGGCGAGCAGGGGGACGTCGGCGGCCTGACCGTCGACGGTCCGGCTGTGGGCGGCCCGACTGTCGGCGATCTGGCTGTCGACGGTCTGACTGTCGGCGATCTGGGTTTCGACGGCAGGCATGGGGTGGAGAGCTCCTCGGGGGATCCGGAACGCCTTACTTAGGTTAGCCTAATCTAAGTTCATATGATCTGGTCAACGGCCCCGCAGGGTCGGGCCCCTGACACCCCGGAGACGCCACCCGTGCCCCAGACCGAACCGCTGCCGCAGAGCGCCGAACCAACCGGACCCACCGGGCCCGCCGAACCAACCGGGCCCGCCGAACCCACCGGACCCAGCGCCGCCAAGCGGGCCGTGCGCGAGCGCGTCCTCGCCCTGCGGGCGGAACTCCTCGCGCTCAGCCACCGCATCCACGCCCACCCCGAGACCGCCTTCGAGGAGCACCTGGCGGCTGCCTGGTGCTCCGAACTGCTGCGCGCGCACGGCTACTCGGTCACCGCGCCCGCCCACGGCCTGGCCACCGCCTTCGACGCACGCCTCGGCAGCGGGCCGGTCACCGTCGCGCTGGTCTGCGAGTACGACGCCCTGCCCGGACTCGGCCACGCCTGCGGGCACAACCTGATCGCCGCCGCCGGGATCGGCGCGGCGCTCGGGCTCGCCCCGTACGCGGACGAACTCGGGCTCACCGTACGGGTGATCGGCGCACCGGCCGAGGAGCGCGGGGCGGGCAAGGCCCTGCTGCTGGAGGCCGGGGCGTTCGACGGGGCGGACGCGGCCATGATGGTCCACCCCTGCCCCGTCGAGGTCGCCGACTTCCGCTCCTTCGCCCTCGGCACGCTCTCCGTCCGCTACACCGGGCTCGCCGCCCACCCGAGCCTCGACCCGCACCGGGGGCGCAACGCCGCCGACGCGCTCACCGTCGCCCAGGTCGCGATCGGGCTGCTGCGCCAGCACCTCCCGCCGCAGTGGCGGGTGCACGGCATCACCACGGCGGCCGGCACGGCGCCGAACCTGATCCCGGACAGCGCCAGCGCCGAGTACGAGATCCGGGCCTCGGCGGCCGAGGACCTCGCCGAACTGCGCTCCCGGGTCGAGGACTGCTTCCGCGCCGGGGCACTCGCCACCGGCTGCGAGGTGGAACTGACCCGACCCGAGCCGGACTACCTGGACATGCGCTCCGACCCCCGGCTGCTGACGCTGTGGCGGGCCAACGCGGCGGCGCTCGGCCGGCCGGAACCGGTCGAGAGCGGACCCTTCGCCTGTACGGACATGGGGAACGTGTCGCACGCGGTGCCGTCGATCCATCCGGTGCTGGACATCACCGGCGGCGCCTGCGCCCCGCACGAGGCGGCGTTCGCCGAGGCGGCGCTGGGCGCGGAGGCGGAGCGGGCGGTGCTGGACGGCGCGGTGGCGATGGCGTGGACGGCGGCGGACCTGGCGGCGGATCTTGCGGCGGAGTCGGCGAAGTCGGCGAAGTCGGCGGCAGCGACGAACGAATGACGGCCGACAACTTTCAGCGAACAGATAACGAAATCTGTTCGCTGAAAGTTGTCATCTGTTATCTGTTACCCGTCGACCGTCTTCCGTCAGCCGTCACCCCCCGGCGCCCGGGGTCCCGCTCACCCGCCGAGCAGCACCCCGGGTGCCACCCGCACCGCCGTCACGCCCAACTCCCGCACCAGCGCCCCGACCTCGCCCTCCTGCCACGGGTCGGCGAGCACCACGGCGGCGCCGGTCCGCAGCGGCCACAGGTACTCCCAGAGCGGCAGGCCCAGCTGCAGCACCCGGTCGCCCGGCCCGAGCGGGTGGGCCGCCTGGAGCTCGCGCACCCGGCGGTCCGCCTCGGCGTGGGTGAGCCGGACGGCGCTCGGGCGCCCGCCCGGGCCGTACCCGACGCAGAGCAGATGGTGCGGGGTCAGCGCCCGGGGCGGGTCGGTGGGCAGCTCGCCCTCCGTCGCCAGCCCGGCCAGCGCCCCCGGCACCCCCTCCCCCAGCACGCAGACCGGAGCGTTCTCCGCGAGCAGCCGCTCGCGCCGCCCGGGCGTGTCCGATGGGTCCAGCGGAAGGTACGCCGCACCCGACTTCGCCACCGCCAGCAGCGCCGTCACCAGCTCCGCCGGACGGCGGAACGCCGCCAGGCCGAACACCGCACCCGGGCGGGCCCCACGGGCGGCCAGGGCGCGCGCCAGCCGGTTGGCCGAGGCGTTCAACTCCTGGTAGCCGACGGTCTCCCCGCCCGCGAGCACCAGTGCCGGCGCGTCCGGCGTCCGCGCCGCCTGCGCCTCGACCGGCCCCACCGCGGTGGTGGCCGGGTAGCGCACCGTCCGGCGCGGCAGCGGAGGCAGTTCGGGCACCTCGGGCAGCACCGCCCCGCGGGCCGAATCCCGGGCTCCAGCCCGAACCGGCTCCCGGAGCGGATCCCGGACCGGGCCCCGCAGCGCCTCGCCCACCCCCGCCGCCATCACGCCGCGCCCAGCAGCTCGGCCCAGGCCTCGATCGCCGGGCGCTCCGCGAGCTGGACGAACGCCACCTCGGCGCCTTCCTCCTGCCAGCGCCCGGCGAGGGTCATCAGCCGGATGGAGTCCAGCCCCCAGTCGACCAGGTTCTCGTCCAGCGGGATCTCCGCCGGGTCCTCGCCGAGCAGGTCGGCGACCTCGGCCCGGATCCGCTCCACCGTGAAGCCCGTACCCGTCACTTGCCGCCCACCCCTTCGAGCACGTCGATCTCTGCGGCGTCCAAACCGGCCGTGGCGTCCAGGCCGGCCACGGCATCCAGGCCGGCCGCCGCTGCGGCCGGAGCCATCGCCCCGAGCACGGTCTCCGCCGTGGCGACCATCCCGCAGCGCCCGGCCACCCAGGCCAGCGCACCGCGGTGCTCCGCCGGGCCGAAGTCGGCGACCGCGTCGGCCACCACGAAGGCCTGCACGTCCCGCATCCAGGCGTCGCAGGCGGTCGCCTGCACCCCGATGTGCGCGTACACGCCGGTGATCACCAGCTGGTCCCGCCCCTGCTCGCGCAGCAGCTGCTCCAACTCGGTGCGCACGAAGGCGCTGTACTTCCACTTGGTCAGCACGGTGTCGCCCGGCGCCGGGGCGACGGCGTCGGCGATCGCGGTGGCCCGCGGGTCGGCCGGGATGCCCGGGCCCCAGAAGTCCTGCTGCAGCCCGCGCTCGGCCGGGCTCTGTCCGCCGAGCTGCGCCGAGTACACGACGGGCACGCCGGCGGCACGCGCGGCCTCCGCCAACGCCTGGACGTTGCCGAGGAGTTCGGTCACCGGCGCGGCCTCGGCGTCGAAGGCGTCCAGGAAGTGGTTCTGCAGGTCGTGCACCAGCAGGACGGCGCGCGCCGGGTCGACCGTCCAGGCGACCCGGTTGGCGGGCAGTTCCTCGGCGGCGGGCATGGGATAGCGGGGAATGCGGGGCAGGCCCACGGTGGTGTTCCTTAGCTAGATGTGGCGAGGTGGCGACGAAGGACGGAGGCGTCAGCCGGTGGTCAGCGAGGCCGCGATCGCGGCCCGCAGCTCCTTCTTGCTGACCTTCCCGATCCCGGTGGCCGGGAAGGCGGCGACGAACTCGACCCGGTCCGGCACCTTGTACTCGGCGAGCCCGCGCTGTCGCACGAACCGCTTCAACTCGACGCTCTTCGGGGGCTGTTCACGACTCTCGGCGCGCAGCACCACGTACGCGCAGGTGCGCTCGCCCAGGTACGGGTCGGGCATCGACACCACCGCCGCGTCGTGCACCGCGGGGTGCGCGAGCAGGTGGTTCTCGATCTCCTCGGCGGCGACCTTCTCCCCGCCCCGGTTGATCTGGTCCTTGGCCCGCCCCTCGACCACCAGGTGGCCGGTGGGGGTGCGCCGGACCAGGTCCCCGGTGCGGTAGAAGCCGTCCGCCGTGAAGGAGTCGGCGTTGTGCCCGGGCGCGTTCCAGTAGCCGCGGATGGTGTACGGGCCGCGCGTGAGCAGGTGTCCGGTGGCGCCGTCGGGCAGGTCCCGGTCCTGGTCGTCCACGACCCGGACCTCGTCGTCGGGCGAGATCGGCCGGCCCTGGGTGGTGGTGACCAGCTCCTCCGGGTCGTCCAGCCGGGTGTAGTTGACCAGGCCCTCGGCCATCCCGAACACCTGCTGGAGCGTGCAGCCCAGCACCGGGCGCACCCTCCGGGCCGCCTCCTCGCTGAACTTGGCGCCGCCGACCAGCAGCACCTCCAGGCTCTCGTAGCCGCGGACACCGCGCTCGGCGGCGTCCAGCCAGAGCAGCGCGAGCGGCGGCACCAGCCCGGTGATGGTCACGCCCTCGCGCTCGATCAGCGGGAAGGCCGTCTCGGGGGCGGGCTGCGGGCAGAGCACCACCCGGCCGCCGGCGTACAGCGTGCCGAGCGAACCCGGCGAACTGAGCGGGAAGTTGTGGGCGGCGGGCAGCACGCACAGGTACACGCTGTCCGGGTCCTGGCCGCACAGCTCGACCGAGCCGCGCAGCGAGTAGATGTAGTCGTCGTGGGTGCGCGGGATCAGCTTCGGCACGCCGGTGCTGCCGCCGGAGAGCTGGAGGAAGGCGACGTCCTCGGGACCGGGCTCCCCGCCGAAGGCCTCCGGGCCGGGCCCGTCGCAGGGCACGTCCGCGAGCCGGACGTGCTCCCCCGGGTCCTCGCCGGCCACCAGCACCAGCCGCAGCGCGGGGTTCTCCGCCCGTACCCGGGTGGCGAGTTCGCGGTAGTCGAAGCCGCCCTCGACGGCGGGCACCACGTACGCCGCCGCCCCGGTGAAGGAGCAGAAGTACCCGATCTCGGCGTACCGGTGGGCGGGCAGCGCGAAGACCGGCAGCGCGCCGATCCGGAACAGCGCGAACACGACCTCGAAGAACTCGGCGGCGTTGGGCAGTTGGACCACCACCCGGTCCCCGGCCCGGATGCCCCGGGCGAGCAGTCCGGCGGCCATCCGGTCGGCCCGGCGGTCGAGTTCGGCGTACGTCCAGCGCCGCTCGGTCGCCGCCACGCCGTGGCCGCCCGGGTCGACGACGGCGGTGCGCCCGCCGTGCTCGGCGGCGCGCTCGCGCAGCATCCGCCCGAAGGTCTCGCCGCGCCAGTACCCGGCGGCCCGGTAGCGCTCGGCGAACTCGGCGGGGTACGGGGTGAAGCCCGCCCGGGCCGTCTCCAGCGGCGTCACCGGGCCACCCCCGCGGCGTCCAGGAAGGTGCGGAACTTGGCGCTGGTCTCGGCGAGTTCGGCCTCCGGCCGGGACTGCTCGACCACGCCGGCACCGGCGTACACCCGCAGCGTCCGCCCCTCCGCCTCGGCGCAGCGGATGGTGACCACCCACTCGCCGTCGCCGGTCGCGTCCTCCCAGCCGACCATGCCGGTGTAGAGGCCGCGGTCGAAGGGCTCGACCTCGCCGATCACCCGGCGGGCGACGTCCGTCGGCGTGCCGCAGACCGCCGGGGTGGGGTGCAGCGCGCAGGCCAGTTCGAGGGCGGAGACCGCCGGGTCGGCCAGCTCGCCGCGGATCGTGGTGGCCAGGTGCCACATCGCGGCCGTCCGTACCAGGGTGGGCCGTTCGGGCACCTCCAGGGTGCGGCAGTACGGCGCCAGCGCCTCGCGGATGGCGTCCACCACGACGGCGTGCTCGTGCAGGTCCTTGGGCGACTCCAGCAGCGCGGCGGCGCGCCGGACGTCCTCACCGAGGTCCTCGCTGCGCGGCACGGAGCCGGCCAGCGGGTTGGCGAGCACGGCCGTTCCCCGCCGGGAGAGCAGGAGTTCGGGGCTGGCGCCGACCAGGGTGCGGCCGCCGCCGGACGGGACGGCGAAGGTGTAGCCGCCCGGGTCGCGGCGGGCCAGCCGCTGCAGGATGGCGGGCAGGTCGAGCGGCCGCGCGGCGCTCAGCTCCAGCGTCCTGGCCAGCACCACCTTGCTCAACTCCCCGCCGCGCAGCCGCTCGACGGCCGCCGCGACGCCCGCGCCGTACGCCTCGGGCGCGGGCACCGGGTCGATCCGCCAGTCGGCCTGCTCGGCCGGCGGCGCGGGCAGGGCGATCAGCGGGTCGTCGCGCAGCGCCCCGGCGGTGCGGACCCGGGCGGGGACGGCGAGTTCGACCCGGCTGTCCCGGTCGAACGCCACCGCGCCGACCACCAGCGGCCGTTCGACGCCGGAGCGGCCCGCCTCGGCCAGCGTCTCGGCGACCCGCACCGGCAGCGGCCGCCCGTCCTGCGGCACCCGGGCGTGCACCCCGGAGCCGAGCAGGGTGCGGGTCGGCGAGGCGAAGAACGCCTCGTCGGAGCCGGCCCGGTACTGGCCGAGCAGTCCGCTGGCCGCGCCGATGACGGCGTGGTCCTGGCCCTCGGCGAGGGCGGTCGCCGGGGCGTCGGGCCCGGCGGGTATCGGCCCGGCGGGGGCGTGGTGCACCGTGGTCACGGCGGTTTCTCCAGTCTGGGACGGTTCTTCGGGGGGGGTGGGAGGAGGACCGACGGCGTTCCGCTCAGGCGCGCAGGGTCGCGCCGCCGTCGACGTACAGGTCGTGCATGGTGATGTGCCGCGCCCGGTCGGAGGCCAGGAACACCACGGCCTCCGCGATGTCGGCGGGCGCGGCGATCCGCCCGAGCGGGATGCCGACCCGCCAGGCGCCCAGGTCGCCCTCGATCACCCGGCGTTCGGCCGCCTCGGCGTCCTCGCCCCACAGCGCGCGCTGCATCGCGGTGTCGGTCGAGCCGGGCGACACCACGTTGCACCGCACCCCGGACCGGGCGAGTTCCAGCCCCAGGCAGCGGGTGAACATGGTGGCCGCCGCCTTGGACGCCGCGTAGGCGGCCATCCCGGCGCGCGGCACCCCGGCGGCGTTGGAGCCGACGGCCACGACCGCCCCGCGTCCGCGGTCCGCCATCCGGCGGCCGACGGCGCGGCTGGTGTGGAAGACGCCGGTGGTGTTGACGGCGAAGGTGTCCGCCCAGTCCCCGTCGGTGAGTTCGACGACCGGGGCGGTGCGCAGGATTCCCGCGACGTTGACCAGCACGCCGATCGGTCCGAGCCGGCTCTCGATCGACTCCACGGTGCTGTCGACCGCCCGGGCGTCCGAGACGTCCAGCGCGTAGGGACGCACGGACGGCAGCTCGGCCGCCAGCGCGTCGATCCCGCCGGGATCGCGGTCCACCGCCGCGACGACGGCTCCCTCGGCCACCAGCGCCCGCACCACGGCCGCGCCGATGCCCTGCCCGGCCCCGGTGACCATCGCGACGACACCGGCGAATTCGGACTGTTGCTGCACAGGACATCCCCTCCGACCAGCAAGATTAGGCAAGCCTAACCTAACACAGCTGTTCGCCTGTGCCGAGCGCCTGTACGAATCCCGCTGCTTCGCCGTCAACTCGCTCCGGACGCACGGAGGCCGTCCGCCCCGGACGATCCGGCGGCCCCGGTCTCCTTCCGGCACCGAAGAGCCGACATCGAGAAGCGGGCATCGAAGAGCGGGTGCCAAAAGGCCGGCACCGAAAAGCCCGCACCGAAAAACGGGTGCCGAAAAGCGGGTGCCGCCCACCCGTGGATGAAGCAGCATGACCCGTATGTCTGATACCTCAGTACTCACCCGGGCCGAGGCCGTCGAGCGCCACCACCTGCTCGACGTCCGCACCGTCCGCCTCGACCTCGACCTGACCCGCGGTCCGGAGGTCTTCGGCTCCACCACGGTGATCCGCTTCGGCTGTACCACCCCGGGCGCCGGGACCTACGTGGACGTCAAACCGGCCGCGCTCCGCCGGGTGGTGCTGAACGGCCGCGAACTGGACGTCGCCGCGCTGCGCGCCGGGCGCTTCCCGCTGACCGGCCTGGCGGCCGACAACGAGCTCACCGTCGAGGCCGACATGGCCTACTCGCACACCGGCGAGGGCATGCACCGCTTCACCGACCCGGCCGACGGCGAGGACTACGTCTACACCCAGTCCTTCCTCGACGACGGCCCGCGGGTCTTCGCGTCCTTCGACCAGCCCGACCTCAAGGCGCGGTACACGGTGTCCGTCACCGCGCCGCGGCAGTGGACCGTGGTCGGCAACGGCGTGGGCCGCCAGGTCACGCCCGGGCGCTGGGAGTTCGCGCCCACCCCGGCGATCAGCAGCTACCTGGTCTCCGTGGTGGCCGGCCCGCTGCACTCGGTGCGCGCCGAGCACGACGGGATCCCGCTCGGCCTGCACTGCCGCCGCTCGCTCGCCGCCCACTTGGACGCCGACGCCCCCGAGCTGCTGGAGGTCACCCGGCAGGGCTTCGACCACTACCACCGGGTCTTCCGGCACCGCTACCCCTTCGACAGCTACGACCAGTGCTTCGTGCCGGAGTTCAACGCCGGCGCGATGGAGAACCCGGGCTGCGTCACGCTGCGCGACGAGTTCGTCTTCCGCTCCGCCGTGGACGACACCAGGCGCGAGGAGCGCGCCCTGGTGGTGGTGCACGAGATGGCGCACATGTGGTTCGGCGACCTGGTCACCATGAAGTGGTGGGACGACCTGTGGCTGAACGAGTCCTTCGCCGAGTACATGGCCTACAGCGTCACCGCCTCCTCCACCCGCTTCACCAGCGCCTGGACCGGCTTCGCCGCCAACCGCAAGACCTGGGGCTACGACGCCGACCAGCGCCCCTCCACCCACCCGGTGGCACCCGGCACGGTGGACGACACCGCCCAGGCGCTGCAGAACTTCGACGGCATCTCCTACGCCAAGGGCGCCGCCGCGCTGCGCCAGCTGGTCGCCTGGCTCGGCGAGGAGGCCTTCCTGGCCGGCGTCAACGACTACTTCGACGAGCACGCCTTCGGCAACGCCACCCTCGACGACCTGCTCCGGGCCCTGGCCGCGACCAGCGGCCGCGACGTCCACGGCTGGGCCGACCGCTGGCTGCGCACCACCGGCGTGGACACCCTGCGGCTGACCGACGGCCGGATCGAGCACACCTCGGCCGACGGCGGGCCGCGCCCGCACCAGCTGACCGTGGGCCACTACCGGCGCACCGCCGAGGGCGCCCTGGAGCTGGCCGACCGCGTGCCGCTCGACCTGGCGGCCGACGGCACCGCGGCGGTGAAGGCCGACGCCGAGCTGACCCTGCTCAACGACACCGACCTCAGCTTCGTCAAGATCCGTCTCGACCCCGGCTCCTGGCGGACCGTGCGCTCCTCGCTCGGCGCCGTGCCCGAGGAGCTGGCCCGCGCCGTGCTCTGGAGCGCCGCCCGGGACGAGGTGCGCGACGGAGAGCTGGCACCCGGCGAGTACCTGGAGCTGGTCGCCGCCCACCTGCCCGGCGAGACCTCGGTGCACCTGGTCGACGCGGTGCTCTCCTTCGCCCGCGACTTCGTGGTGGACTGCGCCGTGCCGCCGACCGCACGGCCGGCGGCACTGGCCGTCCTGAACGAGGTCTGCCGCACCCTGCTGCGCCGCACCGAGGACGAAACGGACCGCACCGGGCTGCGCCTGGTGGCCGCGCGCGGCGTGATCGGCACCGCCGCCGGCGAGGCGCAGGCCGCCGAGCTGCGCGACTGGCTGGCGGCCGGCACCGTGCCCGGCGGGCCGGTGCTCGACCCGGACCTGCGCTGGCAGCTGCTGCTTCGGCTGTGCGTGCTCGGCGCGGCGGGCGAGCCGGAGATCGCCGCCGAACTCGCCGCCGACCCCAGCGACACCAGCGAGAAGGGCGCCGCGCGCTGCCGCGCCGCGCTGCCCGACCCGGGGGCCAAGGAGGCAGCCTGGCAGGCGCTGTTCCACGGCGAGCTCTCCAACTACCTGGCCGCCGCCACCGCCAGGGGCCTGTGGCAGCCCGAGCAGGCCGAGCTGCTGGACGGGCTGACCGCCCGCTACTTCGAGGAGCTGGGGTCGGCCGCCGCCCGCCGCGGCCCCGCACTGGCCCGGGTGCTCGCCACCACGGGCTTCCCCGCCTTCGCCGCCACCGACCGGACGGTACGGGCGGCCGAGGCCTGCCTGGCCGACCCGGAGCTCACCGCGGCGACCCGGCGTGGACTGGTGGACCAGCTGGACACCCTGCGCCGCGCCGTCCGGGCACGGGCGCGGGCCGAGCGGTAGCACCCCCGGCGGGCGGTAGGCGGCGGCGCGGCCCGGGTGGTCGCGCCGCCGTCTCGTGCTGTCCCGTGGCGCCGCACCGCAACGCCGCGCCCTGGTCCGGCAGGGCCCGTCCTCCGGCAGGGCCCGTCCGGCAGGGCTCCCGCAGGACGTGCCCCGGGCCGGTCGACCGGAATCTAGCGCGGTGCGGCCGGGGTCGTCGGAGCCTTCGCGGGAGCCGTCGAGGACTTCCCGGGAGCCGTGGAGGCGGGGGCCGTAGCGGGGGTGCTGGGGGTGCCGGGGGCGCCCGGGGCGGCGGGCGCCGGGGAGAGGCCGGTGCAGCCGCGCAGGCCGTCGCGGCGCTTGAGGGCGGCCTCGGCGGTGGCGCCGGTGACCGGCTCCGGGATGCCCTTGTCGTCGATGGTGGCCGGGGTGAAGGCCTCGCCGGTCACCTTCCCGTCGGCGGTGAGGGTGAGGGTGGTGACGCCGGTCTCGTTGGAGTTGGCGTAGTTCGAGGTGCCGTACCAGAGGAAGTTGCCGAAGCCGTACCCGATGTAGGTGTCGCCGAGCATGCCCGAGCCGACCATGGTGTGCGCGTGGGTGCCGACCACGGCGGTGGCTCCGGCGGTGGCGAGCTTCTTGGCGATGGTGGTCTGCGGACCGGTCGGGCAGGCCTTGCCCTCGTCGCCCCAGTGCAGGTAGACGAGCACCACCGGGGCCTGCTGCTTCGCCGTCTCCACCGCCTTGACCAGCGCCGGGACGTCCAGCGCCGAGGCGATGCCCGGCTTGCTCGCGCCGGCCCGCCACTTCTGGTTGGTGAGGTCCTCGACCTGGCTGGCGGCGACCACCGCGACCTTCACCCCGCGCACGGTGGTGACGTACGGGGCGTACGCCTCCTTGGCGTTGCGCCCGACGCCGACCACCGGGATCGGCGAGGAGTCCTTGGCGGCGAGGGTGTCGGTGAGGCCGTCGGCGCCGAAGTCCACGGCGTGGTTGTTGGCCATCGAGACGACGTCGACGCCCGAGTCCTTGAGCACCGACAGCGCCTTGGGCGAGGTGCGGAAGGTGTACGTCTTCGGCTCCGGGGCGCCGCGCCCGGTGATCGCGGTCTCCAGGTTGAGGACGGACAGGTCGGCGTCGGCGAGGGTGCGGGAGATCGGGCCGAGCGCAGGCTCGGGCGGCTTGACCGCCAGCCGGGCCTCGGTGCGGCCCTCGAAGTGGACGTCCCCGGCGAAGGCGACGGTGATGGTGCCGTCGGGCCGGGGCGGGGCGCTCTTGCCCGGGGCCGTGCCGGAGGGCGAGCCGCCCGGCGCCGAGGACTCGCCCGGCGGGACGGGGGCGGCGGAGGCCGGGGCCGGGGCGGGGTCGTCCGGCCCGCAGGCGGTGACGGCGGTCAGTCCGGCGAACAGCGCGACGGCGGCCGCGGCACGGCGCATGAGTGGATCCCCCCGAGGATGATGCGAGAACGATCAGCGTACGCCACCGAATCACCACCGCTCGGACCCGAGCCCGCAACATTCCGGCCACAAAAGGGCACGGCGCGGCGGCCCCGACCGGGCGCCGACGGCCGCTCCCCGGACGGCGCACCCGGCCCGCCTGGCCGACCCGTCCCAACCGCCCACCCGACCGGGCCACCATGTCCCTGGCGCGGAGGCGGGCGGGGCGCGCAGCGTGGTGTGGAGGGGACGAGTACGGGGGAAGCGCGTGCGGGGGGAACCCGTGCAGGGGAGCCCGTGCAGGGGAGCGCGCGCGTAGGGGGGCGAGTCCCGCACCGAAGGCCCGGAGGTGTGACGTGATGGGCAGCAATCAGCTCTCCTCCGCGGGTGACGTCTCCCCCGCGGGCGGCGGCCGCGCCTCCCCCGCCCGGGAGCGCCGGATCGTGGTCGGGATCGACGGCTCCCCGCCGTCGAAGGCGGCCCTGCGCTGGGCGGTCGGCCAGGCCGTGCTCACCGGGGCGACGGTGCACGCGGTGGCGGCCTGGGAGTACCCCTCGCTGTACGGGTGGTTCGCGCCGATGGTGGACGACGGCTTCGAACGGATCGCCCGCCGGACGCTGAGCGCCGAGATCAACGAGGTCCTCGGCCCGGACCGCCCGGTGGACGTCCGGGAGAGCCTGGTGCTGGGCCACGCCGCCGAGGTGCTGCTGGAGGCCGCCGAGGGGGCCGACCTGCTGGTGCTGGGCAGTCGCGGCCGGGGCACCTTCGCCCGGACCCTGCTCGGCTCGGTGTCCACCCGGTGCGCGGTGCACGGGGTCTGCCCGGTGGTGATCGTCCGCGCCGACGGGACGGCCTCCCCCGCGGCTACCGCCCTCGGGGTCGAACAGCCGGCGCCCGGGGCCGTGCGCACCAAGGACTGGCAGCTCAGCCTGCACGTGGTCGAGGACGAGGACACCACCCGGGTGCACGCCGTGCTGGACGCCGACGGCAACGTGCTGCACAGCGACACCCGCTCCCGCCGCAACCCGCGCGACGCCCCGGACCCGGCGGTCGGCGACGAGTTCGCGGTCGGCCGCGCCCTGGTGGACCTCGGCCACCAGCTGCTGCGCGCCGGCGTCCACGGCGCCACCGGGACCACGGAGGAGTGAACAACCCGGCCGGGGGTGGGAACCGGGCCGTGGCGTGAGCAGCGAGCGGCCGGGTACGCCATGCTGAATCACCGCTGAACCGCCGTACCCCCGTCCCTCCCCGACCCGATCCTCCCCGCCCCGACCGGAAGAGAGCCGCTCCCCGCCATGGACACCACGCCAGCCTCCGCGGCCCCCACCCCGGAGGCCACCCCGGACTTCTCCCCCGACGAGCGCGCCCGGGGCCGGGCACTGCGCCGCGCCCAGCTGCCGTGGGCGCTGGGCGGGCGGCTGGCAGGCCTGGCGCTCACCCTGCTGCTCGGCCTCACCCCGGCCGGCGCCGCCGTGGTGACCGCCGTCGGCGGCTGGTTCGGCGGCTCCCGGACGGCCGGGGTGCTGGCCGGAGCGGCAGCCCTGGTGCTGCTCGGCCAGGCGCTGCAGCTGCCGTTCGGCGCCGGGGCGCGGACCGTCCGGGCCCGGTACGGGCTGGTGACCCAGGGCTGGGCCGGGTGGGCGTTGGACGCCGTACGCGGCCTCGCGCTCACCCTCGTCCTCGTCCTCCCGCTCGCGCTCGGGCTGTTCGCGCTGACCGCCTGGTCGCCGCAGCGCTGGTGGCTGCCGGGGGCGGGCGCGGCGGCGCTGCTGACGGTGGCGCTCTCCTTCCTCCATCCGCTGCTGATCGAGCCGGTGTTCAACCGCTTCTCCCCGATGCCCCCGGGGGAGCTGCGCACCGCGCTGCTGGCGCTGGCCGAGCGGGACGGCGTCCGGGTGCGGGACGTCCTGGTCGCGGACGCCTCCCGCCGCACCACCGCGCTCAACGCGTACGTCTCCGGGTTCGGGGCGACCCGCCGGATCGTCGCGTACGACACCCTGCTGACCACCGCCGAGCCGCGCGAGGTGGAACTGGTGGTCGCGCACGAGCTGGGCCACGTCAAGCACCGGGACGTGCCGGTGGGTACCGCGCTGGGCGCGGTCGGTGCGGCCGTCGCGGTGGCCGTCCTCGGCCTGCTCGCCACCTGGCGGCCGCTGCTGGACGCCGCCGGGGCGGCGGACGCGGCGGACCCCCGGGCGCTGCCGCTGCTGGCGGCACTGGCGGCGCTGCTGGGCGCGCTGTCGGGGCCGGCGCAGTGTGCGGTGAGCCGTCGGATCGAGGCCAGGGCGGACCGGCACGCGCTCGAACTGACCGGGGACGTCGAGCAGTTCGTGGCGATGCAGCGCAGACTGGCCGTGGCGAACGTCTCCGATGTCGACCCGCCGAGGGTGCTTGAGCTACTGTTCGCCACTCACCCGAGTGCGACCAGCCGGATCGCCGCCGCCCGCGCCTGGCAGGCCGCACCGGAACGGCGGGCGCCGGAGCGGGGCGCGATCCCGGGCACATCTGTTGTATAGTGCAACAAATATCGAGGAGATAGGAACGCCGTGCCCGGCCGCCAGTCGTCCATCGAGACCATCCAGCGCGAGCTGACCGCCTTCGCCCGCCGCGCCCGGCACAAGGCCTCCCAGCTGCACCCCGACCTCTCGCTGGTCACCTACAGCATCCTCGACCTGATCACCGAGCGCGGCGGCTGCCGGGCCGCCGACGTGGCCGCGTACTTCATGCTCGACAAGTCCACCGTCAGCCGCCAGGTCACCGCCCTGGAGAAGCTCGGCCTGCTGGCCCGCGAGACCGACCCGGACGACCAGCGCGGCCAGATCCTGCGCGCCACCGAGGCGGGGCTCACCCTGCTGCGGGACGCCAACGAGCAGCGTCGGCTCTCCTTCACCGCGCGCTTCACCGACTGGTCCGACGAGGACGTCGCCCGCTTCGCCGACTACCTGGCCCGCTACGGCCAGGAGGGCTGACCGGGCACCGCAGGGGAGCGGGCGGAGCCCTGCCGGGAGGCGTGAGCCGAGCGTCGGCGGGGATCAGGAACCGAACGCTGCCGGGGAGTGAGCCCGGCCGCTCCGGGTGCGCCCCGGCACCCCCACGGTGTACAGAGGAGGAGTGCCCCTCCGGCAGCGTCCCGATGCGCCGCACCCGCCGCCCGCGCCGCATCCCCCCGACCACCGCCGCGCCTGGCGGCCCGACCGCCGGGTGCTGACGGCGCTCACGCTCGCGCTGATCGTGCTGATCACCGTCGTCGACATCGTCTCCCCGCCGGACGTCCACCTCGGCCCGCTGCTGATCGTCGCCCCCGCCCTCACCGCCTCCTTCGCCGGCCCCCGGGCCACCGCCGGGGTCGCCGCGCTCGCGTTCGCCGCGCTGACCGTCATCGGCGCCGTCCGGGACGGCCTGACCAGCGCGAACATCGAGACCCAGCTCAGCGCGCAGCTGATCGTCTCGGCACTGATCGTGGGCCTGCGGGTGCTGCGCGAACGGCACGAGCGCGAACTGGCCCGGGTGCGCTCGGTGTCCGAGGCCGCCCAGCGGGTGCTGCTGCGCCCGCTGCCGGAGCGGATCGGCCCGCTGCACCTGGCCTCCGTCTACCTGGCCGCCGAGGCCGAGGCGCAGGTCGGCGGCGACCTGTACGCGGCCGCCCGCACCGCCACCGGCACCCGGCTGCTGGTCGGCGACGTGCGCGGCAAGGGCCTCTCCTCGCTCGGCGACGCGGCCCTGCTGCTCGGCGCCTTCCGCGCCGCCGCCCACCTGCACGCCGAACTGCCCGACCTGGCCGCCTACCTGGACGGCAGCGTCAGCTGGGACCTCGCCCAGCTCGCCGAACAGTCCCGGCGGGACCGGTGGGAGCGGCGCGAGCGGCAGGCGCTCTCCGCACTGCCCTTCCCCCCGCCCGAGGAACCCCCGGAGGAGAGCGGCGACTCCGGCGAGTCGTTCATCACCGCCGTGCTGCTCGACATCCCCGACGACGGCTCCCCGGTGCGCCTGATCGACTGCGGCCACCCTCCCCCGCTGCTGCTGCACCCCGACGGCATCACCGCCCTCGCCGCCCGCCAACCCTCCCCGCCGCTGGGCCTCGGCGAGCTCGCGCCGACGCGGTACGAGACGGAGACCTTCCCGTTCCGGCCCGGCGACCGGCTGCTGATCTACACCGACGGCGTGATCGAGGCCCGCGACGCCCAGCGGCGCTTCTACCCGCTCACCGAACGCGTCACCGCCTGGCGTGCCGAACACCCCGCCGCCCTGCTCCACCACCTGCGCCGCGACCTGCTCGCCCACGTCGGCGGCCGACTGGACGACGACGCGGCCATGGTCGTGGTCGAGCGGCTGCCGTGAGGGCGGCCGAGGAGCGCCCCGTGACGAGTGTCCTCGGAACGACAGCAGGCAGCCCTGTCGGATTGCCTTCTCACGACCCTCGTCGGGCCGGCCGCGGTGCCTCGGGCACGGCTCCCGGCCTGATCGCCTCCGGGCGTGTACGAGCCCGAGGCCGAGGCCGAAGCCCAGGCCGAGGAGGGCGGGCACGGCAACCGTCGCGGCGAGGGCGCGCGGGTGGCGGAGGTCGAACATGCCGGGGCTCCTTCCCGGGGCCCGGACGGCCCCGCTCGTGGTGCCCCAACGATGACCCCGGCCACCCCTCCCGCACATGTACCGAACGGCACATCCTGAGCAGCGGCACCCCCACGTCCCCCTGCCGATCGGCAGGGGCACACCGGCCGCGTCCACACGGTGGAAAGGAATCTCCCCACCCGTACCCGTACCCGCGGCCCCCGGCAGGCCCTACGGCCGGCGGACGTACGGGGTCGTCGTGCTCACCCAGGCGAAGCCGAGGCGCTGCAGGATCGGCCGGCTCTGGTCGCTCGCGTCGACCTGGAGGTACTCGTAGCCGAGCTCGGCCGCGAGGCGGGCGCGGTGGGCGATGAGGGCGCGGTAGATGCCCCGGCCGCGCCAGTCGGGTGCGGTGCCGCCGCCCCAGAGTCCGGCGAACCCGGTCCCCGGGATCAGCTCCATCCTGGCGCCGCTGACCGGGCGGTCGCCGGCCATCGCGACGACCATGCTGACCGTCCCGACGCCGTGCCGCAGGTGGTCGAGCAGCCGCTCGCGCAGACGGGGGTTCTCGGCGCCGAAGGCCTGTG
Source organism: Kitasatospora sp. NPDC057518 (assembly GCF_042802075.1). Lineage (NCBI taxonomy): Bacteria > Bacillati > Actinomycetota > Actinomycetes > Kitasatosporales > Streptomycetaceae > Kitasatospora > Kitasatospora sp. NPDC057518. The sequence continues at coordinate 3,058 of NZ_JBHVEU010000058.1, read as the reverse complement.
TGTGGGCGTCCATCAGCAGGTCCACCCCGGCCGGGTCGGTCACCGGGAGCAGCCGGACGCCCTCGGGCAGGGCGGCCTCGGCGGGCAGGTCCGCGATCCGGGCGAGCATCAGCGCCTCGTCCGGCTCCGGGGTGAAACCGGCCGCCAGCAGGCGGGCGCCGAGGTCGGCGGGGCGGTCGTGGGAGTAGGCCTTCCACTCGAACTCCAGCCCCAGTCCGGCGAAGTGGCGCACCTGCGCGGCGATCGCCGCGTCCGCCCCGGCCTCGTCCAGCCCGGACCAGACCACGCCGTTCCAGCTGTGCTCCGAGCCCACCTGCCGGACCACCGCACCGTCGCGCTCGACGCGGCAGCCGGGATCGGGCGGCGTGTTGCGCCGGATCCGGTCGTCGAACAGGGCAAGCATGTCGTCATGATCCATCCGCTCACTCCAGCACGGTCCGCGAGCGCGCACCATCGAGTTTCCGCGCCACCGGCTGCGGGCGGCGCCCCCGGGTCGGCTCCGGGCGGCGCTCCCCGTCCTGCCGCGGGCGACGGCCCCCGGTCTGCTCACGCTCCCCGTCCTGCTGCGGGCGACGGCCCCCGGCCTGCTCACGCTCCCCGGCCGACCGGCGGTCCGCCGCCCGGAGCCGGCCGGACCGGATCGCCTCGCTCGGCGCCTCCGCGCCCATGATGGCGTCCAACAGGCCGCACGCTTCGGCGAGTTCGTCCATCTGCCGGGTGATCCGGGCGCGTTCCCGGGCCAGACCGTCGAGCAGTTCCGGGCAGGTCGGGCCGGGAGGGCGCTGCCCCGGGCCCGGCAGGCCGTGGAGGATCTCGGCGATCACGGCGCTGTTGAGGCCGGCCGCGAGCAGGGTGCGGATCCCGCGGACGGTGTCGACGTCCGGCTCTCCGTACTCGCGGTAGCCGCTGGGGCGGCGCTCGGGCGTGAGCAGCCCCTGCTCCTCGTAGTAGCGCAGCGCGCGCGGGGTGGCCCCGGTGCGCCGGGCAAGCTCTCCGATCCGCATCGCGGACACCTCCTCGACGGACCGTCCACCGCGGGTCGCCACCGGGGCTCTCCACCGAAGCCCCCGTGACGTTCCGCCGTGCCCCTCCGCCTTGACTCTGCCGCCGGCGTGAAGGTCTAGCGTAACCGCCATGCCGAACGAACGATCTTCCTCAACCTCCCCTGACCGCACCGCCGTTGCCGTGCTGGGCCTGGGTCCGATGGGCCGGGCGCTGGCCGGGGCGCTGCTGGCCGCCGGCCATCCGGTCACCGTGTGGAACCGCACGCCGGGCCGGGACGCCGAACCGCTCGCCCTCGGCGCGCGGTCGGCCTCGAGCCCCGCCGAGGCGATGACGGGCTCCACCGAAGGAGCCACGGGCTCCGCCAAGGCCGGCGCCCCGCTCGTCCTGCTCTGTGTCCGCGACCAGCCGGCCGCCCGTGCCGTACTGGAGGCCGCCGGGGCGGCACTGCGCGGCCGGACCGTCGTCAACGCCACCTCGACCGCGCCGGGCGACGCGCGGGCGAACGCCGCCGGCGCCGAGACCCGGGGCTACCGCCTCCTGAACGCCGCGGTCCTCACCCCCACCCCGACCATCGGCCGCCCGGAGGGCACCGTCCTGCTGAGCGGCGACGCCGAGGCCTTCGCCGCCCACGAGGCGACGCTGCGGGCGCTGGGCACCGTACGCCACGTGGGCGCGGACCCGGGCCGGGCGGCGGCCTTCGACGCGGCCCTGCTCGACCTGTTCTGGACCACCGTGCACGGCTGCCTGCACGCCCTCGCACTGGCCCGCGCCGAGGGCATCAGCGGCGCCGAACTCGCGCCGTACGCCCAGGGGTTGCCGCGCCTGCTGCCGCCGCTGATCGACCGCTTCGCGCAGCGCGCGGACGACCGCCGGCATCCGGGCGACCACAGCAGCCTCGCCTCCGCCGAGGCCGGGCTGGCGCACGTCGCGCACACCGCCCGGGCGCGCGGCCTGGACACCTCCGTCCTGGACGCGGCGCTCGCCGTCACCCGGCGGGCGGTCGGGGCCGGGCACGGGTCGGACGGGGTGTCCGCCCTGGTCGACCTGCTCGCCGGATAGCCGGGCAGCCAGGTCACCGGACAACCGAGCGGCCGGGAACCGGGCAGCCGGACACCCCGCCGACCGGGCCCGCTACTGCGCCAGGTACCCGCCGTCCACCGGCAGCACGACCCCGGTGACGAAGGACGCGTCGTCGGAGGCGAGGAAGAGGACGGCCGCCGCGACCTCGGCCGGGTCGCCGAGCCGCCCCATCGGGTGCAGCTTCTCGATCGCCCCGAGGTACTCGGTGCCGCCGGGCTCGTCGTACAGCCGGGCGACCCGCTCGGTGGTGATGGTGCCGGGGGCGACGGCGTTGACCCGGATGCCGCGGTCGGCCCATTCGACGGCGAGGTGCTTGGTCAGGCCGGAGGCGACGAACTTGGCGGGCCCGTACACCGCCTGGCCGCGCTGTCCGGCCTCGCCGGAGATGGAGGAGAGGCAGACGATCGAGCCGCCGGGCCGGTCCTGCGCGGTCATCGCCTCGATCGCGTACTTGCAGGTGAGGAACATGCCGCGGCCGTCCACCGCCATCACGTGGTCCCAGTCCTCGGCGGTGGCCTCGGTGATCTCCATCAGCGGGATGATCCCGGCGTTGGCCACCAGCACGTCCAACCGCCCGTGCCGCTCGACGGCGGCGGCCACCAGCCGGCGCGCGTCCTCGTCCCGGGCCACGTCGCCGACCACCGTGCTGACGGCGTCCGGGAACCGCTCGGCCAGCCGGTCCAGCCCGGCCTCGTCCACGTCGAAGGCGACCACCGACGCGCCCTCCCGGACGAAGCGTTCGGCGACGGCCCGTCCGATACCGCTGGCCGCACCCGTCACCGCACAGGAGCGGCCGGCCAGCCGCCCGCCCGCGGGGCTCCCCGCGTTCTCAGTCACCATGGCGCGACTCTACCCAGCGGGCGGCCATGCGTCGGGCGCCTTCGGCCGGTCCGCCGGATCCGGCCGGTCGGCGGCTCAAAAGCGGCCCGGAGCAGGACCGGGGGGCGGAGCGGAGAGAAGCAGGAGCCGGCAG
>NZ_JBHVEU010000057.1:0-28476 GCF_042802075.1 Kitasatospora sp. NPDC057518 | reverse complement strand
ACCCGGAAATCCGGGTGGGGCCCACCGTCTAGCTATCGGCTAGCGGGAAGCGAGAGCCTCAGCTCTGGCCGCCGGCCAGCTTCTCGCGCAGAGCGGCCAGGGCCTCGTCGGAGGCCAGGGCGCCCGAGCCCTCGTCGCTGCTGGACGAGTAGGAACCACCGGCGGCAGCGGCGACGGCGTCGCCACCCTCCTCGGCGGCCTGGGCGTCGGCCTCGCGGCTCTTGATGACCTGCGCCTGGTGCTGCTCGAAGCGCGACTGCGCCTCGGCGTACTGGCGCTCCCACTCCTCGCGCTGCTTCTCGAAGCCGGGCAGCCAGTCGTTCGCCTCGGGGTCGAAGCCCTCCGGGTAGATGTAGTTGCCCTGGTCGTCGTACGAGGCGGCCATGCCGTACAGGGTCGGGTCGAACTCGACCTCGGCCGGGTTGGCACCCAGGGCCTCGTTGGCCTGCTTGAGCGACAGGCTGATGCGGCGACGCTCGAGGTCGATGTCGATGACCTTGACGAAGATCTCGTCGCCGACCTGGACGACCTGCTCCGGGATCTCGACGTGGCGCTCGGCCAGCTCGGAGATGTGGACCAGACCCTCGATGCCCTCGTCCACGCGGACGAACGCACCGAACGGAACCAGCTTGGTGACCTTACCCGGAACGACCTGGCCGATCTGGTGGGTACGGGCGAACTGCTGCCACGGGTCCTCCTGGGTCGCCTTCAGCGACAGGGAGACGCGCTCGCGGTCCATGTCAACGTCGAGAACCTCGACGGTGACCTCCTGGCCGACCTCGACAACCTCGGACGGGTGGTCGATGTGCTTCCAGGACAGCTCGGAGACGTGCACCAAGCCGTCGACGCCACCCAGGTCCACGAAGGCACCGAAGTTGACGATCGAGGAGACGACGCCGGAGCGCACCTGGCCCTTCTGCAGGGTGGTGAGGAAGGTCTGGCGGACCTCGCTCTGGGTCTGCTCCAGCCAGGCACGGCGGGACAGGACCACGTTGTTGCGGTTCTTGTCCAGCTCGATGATCTTGGCCTCGAGCTCCTTGCCCACGTAGGGCTGGAGGTCGCGGACGCGGCGCATCTCGACGAGCGAGGCCGGAAGGAAGCCACGGAGGCCGATGTCGAGGATGAGACCACCCTTGACGACCTCGATGACGGTACCGGTGACGATGCCGTCCTCTTCCTTGATCTTCTCGATCGTGCCCCAGGCACGCTCGTACTGAGCGCGCTTCTTGGACAGGATGAGACGACCCTCCTTGTCCTCCTTCTGGAGAACCAGGGCCTCGATGTTGTCACCGACGGCGACGACCTCGTGCGGGTCAACGTCGTGCTTGATCGAGAGCTCGCGGGACGGGATGACGCCCTCGGTCTTGTAACCGATGTCGAGGAGGACCTCGTCACGGTCGACCTTCACGATGACGCCCTCGACGATGTCGCCATCGTTGAAGTACTTGATGGTCTCGTCGATGGCGGCGAGGAAGGCCTCCGCGTCGCCGATGTCGTTGACCGCGACCTGCGGGGTGGTGCTGAGGGAGGAGTCGGTGGGGCTCGTCATTAGGAAAAGGGCTCCGGTACGGACATGAAAGTCGTAGGTAATGCCACGCGGAGGGCCCGTATCGCTCCCACCGAAAGCCGGACAGCCAAGAACACGGCACACCGGTGGTCCCGTAACAACGAGAACCGGCGTCCGTCTTGCGACCGTGGGGTCTTCGACAGATGCGAGCGCGACCTGCTCCGTCCGAGGCGCGCAGGCCCGCAGCGCAACTTGTAGCATACGGGGACGGCCAGGCACGGTCAATGCCGAAGGACGGCAAGACGGTGGAGCCCGGTACGGATCAGGCCATATCCTCCGAATGCGCGCCTCGCGGCGGCGCCCGAAGGGGCCACGTCCCCGGATGCCACCGCCAGGATCCGGACCCTGACGGGCCGGTTCGCGGCAGCGGCGCTTCCGCACTCCATACCCTACGCGATGGGCATTGTCACCGTGGCCACCACCCCCCAAGCAGACCTGCACGATCTTGACACCTCCGCCGCGCGGGTCGAGGAAGAGGGCGACGACGCGGTGCGCCGCGCGGCCGGCACCGGGGAGAGCAGCCGGGCCAGCCGGCACTGGTGGGACCGCAACGCCGACGAGTACCAGGACGAGCACGGCGAGTTCCTCGGCGACGACCGCTTCACCTGGTGCCCCGAGGGCCTGGACGAGGCCGACGCCCGCCTGCTCGGCGACGTCGCCGGCCGCGACGTGCTGGAGATCGGCGCCGGCGCCGCCCAGTGCTCCCGCTGGCTGGCCGCCCGGGACGCCCGGCCGGTCGCCCTCGACATCTCCTACCGCCAACTCCAGCACTCCCGCCGGATCGACCTCGGCCGCGGCACCACGCCCGTCGCCGTCGTCCAGGCCGACGCCGCCGTCCTCCCCTTCGCCGACGCCTCCTTCGACCTCGCCTGCTCCGCCTACGGCGCCGTCCCGTTCAGCGCCGACACCGCCGCCCTGATGCGCGAGGTCCACCGGGTCCTGCGGCCCGGCGGGCGCTGGGTGTTCTCGGTGACCCACCCGATCCGCTGGGCCTTCCCGGACGAGCCCGGCGTCGAGGGCCTCACCGCGACCTCCTCCTACTTCGACCGCACCCCCTACGTCGAGCAGGACGAACAGGGCCGCGCCACCTACGTCGAGCACCACCGCACCATCGGCGACCGGGTCCGCGAACTCGTCGCCGCCGGCTTCCGGCTGGTCGACCTGGTCGAGCCCGAGTGGCCGGCCGGCCTGGAGCAGGAGTGGGGCGGCTGGTCCCCGCTGCGCGGGCGGCTGATCCCCGGGACCGCGATCTTCGTCGCCGAACGGGGCTGATGTCTTGCTGAACCCGGCCTGGCGCGAACTGCCCGTCCGCACCGCCCTGCCCGCCCTGCACGACGCGCTGGACGGCCCCGGCACCGCCGTCCTCGCCGCGCCGCCCGGCACCGGCAAGACCACCCTGGTGCCGCTCGCCCTGGCCGGACTGCTCGCCGACGGCCGGCCCGTACGCCGGGTGCTGGTCGCCGAACCGCGCCGGCTCGCCGTACGGGCCGCCGCCCGGCGGATGGCCTGGCTGCTCGGCTCGTCCGTGGGCCGCGAGGTCGGGTACACGGTGCGCGGCGAGCGCCGCACCGGGCCGGACACGGTCGTCGAGGTCGTCACCACCGGCGTCCTGCTGCAACGCCTCCAGCGGGACCAGGAGTTGCCCGGTGTGGACGTCGTCGTCCTGGACGAGTGCCACGAACGGCACCTCGACGCCGACACCGCGCTCGCCTTCCTGCTGGACGTCCGGGCGGCGCTGCGGCCCGAACTGCGCCTGGTCTGCGCCTCCGCCACCTCCGACACCGAGGCCTGGGCCGAACTCCTCGGCGGCGCCCCGGTGGTGGAGGCGCACGGGACCTCCCACCCGGTCGAGGTGGTCTGGGCACCGCCGCCGCGCGCCGTCCGGCCCGCCCACGGCACCCGGGTCGACCCGGCGCTGCTCGACCACGTCGCGGCGGTGGTGCGGCGAGCGCTGAGCGAGCGGGACGGGGACGTGCTCTGCTTCCTGCCCGGCGTCGGCGAGATCTCCCGGGTCGCCGGGCAGCTGGGTGGCCTGCCTTCTGTTGATGTCCTCCAGCTGCACGGCCGCGCCCCGCAGGCCGTGCAGGACGCCGCGCTCACCCCGTCCCCTTCGCGGCGGGTCGTGCTCACCACCGCCGTCGCCGAATCCTCGCTCACCGTGCCCGGCGTCCGGGTCGTCGTCGACGCCGGACTGGCCCGCGAACCCCGCACCGACCACGCCCGCGGCCTGGCCGGCCTCGTCACCGTCCGCGCCTCGCTCGCCGCCGCCCGCCAACGCGCCGGCCGCGCCGGGCGCGAAGCCCCCGGCACCGTCTACCGCTGCTGGAACGAAGCCGAGGACGCCCTCGCCGCCCGCTTCCCCACCCCCGAGATCGCGCTCGCCGACCTCACCCCCTTCGCCCTCCAGGCCGCCTGCTGGGGCGACCCGGACGCCACCGGCCTCGCCCTGCCCGACGCCCCGCCCGCCGGGGCGATGGCCGCCGCCCGGCAGACCCTCACCGCCCTCGGCGCCGTCGATCCGGACGGACGGGCCACACCGCGCGGCGTCCGGCTCGCCCGCACCGGACTGCACCCCCGACTGGGGCGCGCCCTCGTCGACGGGGCGGCGGCGGTCGGAGCGCGACGGGCGGCCGAGGTCGTCGCGCTGCTCTCCGAGGAGCCGCCGCGGGCAATGGGCGACGACCTCGGGGCGGTCTGGCGGACCGTCCGGGCCGCGAAGGACCCGTACGCCGGCCGCTGGCGCGACGAAGTCCGCCGCCTGCTCCGCGCCACCTCCGACGAACCCGCCACCGACCTGCCCGACGCGGCCGCCGCCGGACTCGTCGTCGCCCTCGCCTTCCCGGAGCGGATCGCCCGCGCCCGCGTCGAACGGCCCGCCCCCGGCGAGCGCAGCCCGTACCTGATGGCCTCCGGCACAGCCGCCGAACTCGCCCCCGGCACCGTGCTCGGCGCCCTGCCCTGGCTCGCCGTCGCCGTCGCCGACCGCCCGGCGGGGTCGCACTCGGCGCGCATCCTGCACGCGGCGGCGCTCGACGAGGCCACCGCCCTGGCCGCCGGGGCGCCGCTGCTCAGCAACCGTGCCGAGGTCCACTGGGACACCCGGCGAGGCGAGGTCGTCTCCCGCCGGGTGGAATCGCTGGGCGCCATCGAGCTGGCCGAGAAGCCGCTCAACCGCCCCGACCCTTTGCTTGTCCGGTCTGCCCTCCTCGAAGGCCTCGCCCGCGAGGGAGTGAGCACCCTGCTGACGTTCCGGTCGAACCTGCGCGAGCGCCTCGCCTTCCTCCACAGCGCCATCGGCGCCCCCTGGCCGGACGTCAGCGACGAGGCCCTCCTCGACCGCGCCGACGAGTGGCTGGAGCCCGAACTCTCCCGCGCCCGCCGCCGCACCGACCTCGCGAGGATCGACACGACGGCCGCCCTCCAACGCCTCCTCCCCTGGGCCACCGGTGAAGCCGGCCGCCTGGACGAGCTGGCCCCCGAGCGCATCACCGTCCCGTCCGGCTCGAAGATACGAGTCGACTACACGACCGAACGCCCAGTGCTGGCCGCCAAGTTGCAAGAACTCTTCGGCTGGACCAAGACCCCCACCCTGGCCGGTGGTCGCATACCGTTGACCATCCACCTCCTCTCCCCCGCCGGCCGCCCCGCCGCCGTCACCGGCGACCTGGAGTCCTTCTGGCGCGAGGGCTACCGCGCCGTCCGCGCCGACCTGAGAGGTCGCTACCCCCGCCACCCCTGGCCCGAAGACCCCACCACCGCCGAACCCACCCGCCGCCTCAACGCCCGGAAGTGACAGACACCCAGCGGGTTCCTACCGGAAGGCCTCTCCCAGCAGAGCCTCCCGGTGCTGCCAGGCAAGCCGCAGAAGGGCCGCACCGGCGGGCTGCATCGGTTCGGTGCCCGTGAGGCGGTCCACCTGCTCGGCAACGAACGGAATCCCGACCGAGCACCCGGTCGCGTCCTCCGGTCCGACCCGATGGCCTTCGTCGTTGGTCGAGACGATCCGCTGGAACGTCTCATCGAACAGGTCTGCGTCGAACACGGCGACGGTCAGCATGTCGGTGACGAACGTCAGCGGATCCATGCCGAGGCCCAGCCAGAAGACCCGCAGTCTCCCGTGTTCGCGAGCAGTGGTGAGCGTCTTGTTGAGCGGCCAGGCCGCGTAGTCGATGGGCGCCCGGTCACTTCCGTAGTCCTCGGTGTCACCGAGGAGTTCCTCACTCAGCTCCCTGAGGATCGCCCGCCAGAGATCGAAGTCGTTCCCCTCGTTCCATGGTGCGTCATGGGACGCCTGGAACATCCCGACCGGCATGACCTGGTAGAGGCCTCCACCGCTGGCGACCTTCTCGGGGTCGCGCCAGTGCAGCACGAACTCGGCTTCGCCGGCCGCCCGATCGTTCCGGATGGTCAGCGTGCTCGTTGCCGCCATGACGGGTCGATGCAGGAGGTCGGTCGGATCAGCGATGGACGCGCGGAAGGGCGTTGCCGCAGGATCCACCGGCGTGTCCGGGCTCGCCAGGGCTGCCGCAGCGTACTCGTGCGCGGCAGCCTCGCAGATGTTGATCACGTCGAAGTACCGGCCCCGACCGAAGGTCAGCCTCGGACCCGTGGTTGATCCCTCGACGTCGAGCAGGCGATAGCAGTTTCGGTTCTCGAACAGCCTCGGCTTGGCGAGATCCCGGACCGCCTCCGCGTACGTACGGTAGAGGGTCCCGTCCTCCCGGTGCGGTCTGATGTGATCGAGCTCGGGCTCACCGCCGTCCAACGGTGCCGCGGGCGCATCCGGCTTCCAGCTCAGCCGGACGTGCTCCAGCGGCACCGGCCGTTCCGGAATCCAGTGCTGTCGGGCCAGAAGGGGTGTCCCCGGGATGAGACTCCCGGGCGTACTCTCTACCAGCAGCCGGCCGGTCAACGCGTGACGCTGGTCGTTCAGGAAGCCGCGCACCCGTCGCCACTGCTCGACACTGGCGAACGGGGCCGGCTGGTCATCTGCCACGGGCGCGCTGGGCACGATGCTCCTTCGATACTTCCAGGCAGGAGCCAAGCGTGCCGCGCCCAGCGGCACCATGGGCTCTGTTCCGATGAACTGTAGGACACCCCTGCTCGGTGAACGGGATACCGGCGGTGGCGTCCTGACCGTTCCACTCCGGCTGCCTGTCTGACAGCCGGATACAGTGCCATCCCGCTACCCGGCGGCGGGTACGGTCCCGAGGAGGCCACTCACCCGGAGGACGACACCCAGATGGCACTGACCGCCCCGACCGTCACCCGTCCCGGCGAGGCCGGACTCCCCTTCGCAGCTCTGATCCTGGACTTCGTCGGCGTACTGACCGCCAATGCCGGCCCCGCACACGGCGAGTGGTGCCTCACGCAAGGCCTCGACGCCGGGGCGTGGCGGCAGACGCTCGGGCACGAGCCGGAAGCCAGCCGCCTGTACACCGAGCTCGAAGCCGGCCGGCTGAGCCAGGCGGAGTGGAACCGGCGGGTCGCTCCCATCCTCGGCGTGCCGGAGCACGAGAACCTGATGGGCCGGGCGTGGTCGGGCGTCCGGCCCGCCGACGACATGATCGCGCTCGCCCGCTCGGCACGGCGGGCCGGCCTCAAGGTAGCGCTGCTGTCCAACTCCTTCGGCCTCGACCCGTACGACCCGTACGAGGCCCTGGGCGTGTGGGAGCTGTTCGACGTGACGGTGATCTCCGAGCGGGAGGGTCTGGCCAAGCCCGATCCGGCGATCTACCGGCTCACCCTGGACCGACTCGAACTGCCCGGCAAGGCCTGCCTGTTCGTCGACGACCACCCGAGGAACCTACCCCCGGCCGAAGCACTCGGCATCACCACCGTCCTCGCCGACGGGCAGCCTGGCACTCCCGCCCGGATCGCAGCTCTGCTGGGATTCCCTGCCGAGCTCTGAACCTTCACAGCGCGTTGGACCTGCGGCCGAACAACGAACAGTGGCTGGCGCACCACGAGAATCGCCCCGGAGCGCCAGTCAGCCAACCGCTTCCGGATGTCGGGACGACCATGGAAGCGGCCAAAACCAGTGAGTCCGCCGCGGAGCGTCCGGGGCACCCTCCTAGACACACCTGGACATGGCCCACCACCTCCGCCGCCTGGCCTGTCACAGCAGGTGACGACCGTCATGAGCCCGGACACTTGGCGCAGCGTCGCCCCGAAGCCCGTCCAGGACACGTACGGCATAGACCTCGGCCATGCGTTCGGAGACCTCGGCCGGCGAGAGCCAAGCGACCTCGACCGACTCCTCCGAGAGCCGCATCGCCTCGCTCTCCGGTCGGCAGCGAAGGACGAGGGCGACAATACCTCGGCTCACGTTCTTGTAGACGCCGGTCAGCCGCTCCACGCCGACCTTGATCCCGGTCTCCTCGTAGATCTCGCGGCGCACGCCGTCCTCGATGGCCTCGCCCAGTTCCAGCACGCCACCCGGGGGTTCCCAAGTTCCGTTGTCAGCCCGACGAATCGCCAGCACGCAGCCGTCCTCGCGCACCACCACTCCGGCGACGGACACCGAGTGGAGTGGCATTGACCGGGCCTTCCCTGCACTGTTACTCATGTGCAGGAGAATAGGAGCCCTGAAGGACTATGGCGAGTGGTGAGGTGGCCTCGTCGGCCACAGCGAAGTACCTACAGATAGCGGCCGACCTCGCCGCACAGATCAAGTCGGGCGCCCTGCCTCCCGGCGCGATCGTGCCGAGCGAGGCCGAACTCATGCAGCGATACGGAGTCGCGTCCGGGACAGCACGCAAGGCTGTCGCCGAACTCCGAACAGCTCAACTCATCGAGACGCACCACGGTCGAGGCTCGTTCGTCCGGTCCCGCCCGCCGGTACAGCGGAAGTCCGCAGACCGATTCCGCCGCGCCCATCGCAAGGCCGGCAAGGCCGCGTACCTCGCCGAGGCTGAGACCTCTGGCGGCATCCCATCCGTGACCGTGCTGTTCGTGGGCCCGACAGAAGCGCCTCCTGAGATCGCCGATCGATTGGGCCTTCCCACCGGCACCCAGGTACTGGCTCGCAAGCGCCGGTACTTCCGCGATGGGACACCCACCGAGGAAGCCACGTCGTACCTGCCGTGGGATGTGGCCAAGGACATCCCTGAAGTCTTCGCCGAGAACCCTGGCGGCGGCGGCATCTACGCCCGTCTCGAAGAGCACGGCTACTCTCTGGCCGAGTTCACCGAGTCCGTTCGGGCCCGGCTCGCGACCAAGCCCGAGACCAGAGCGCTCACCCTGAGCCCCGGCGCACCAGTGATCCATCTCGTTCGCGATGCCATCACTACAGATGGCCGGGTAGTGGAGGTATGCGACACCGTCATGGCCGCCGACCAGTTCGTTCTCGACTACCGGTTCCCCGCCCATGACTGACTAGCCATCAACTCCCTCAACCCGTCGCGAGATTCTTCTCGCGACGGGTTGACTCATGCACAGGAGTAGGGCACTCTTCTATTCGCTACTCATGTACATAAGTGCATGGTGTGGTCTCATTTACAGGAGATGGCCGAGTCGTGCCACCCGGCCGCTGGATGGCGTCGCAGCAGGAACGTGAGGCACGACGAGTCTCTCCATCCGCACACACTGGTTCCCTTGGGGTACTTCGCCATGGTCAAAACCTGCTATCGCCCCCGCCGACGCCCACACGAGCTCCTGGGTCGGCTGTCAGAACACCGGTGGCCGACCCAGCTTCGCCATCCGCCACACCGTGCTCCACCGCATCGGCCGTCGCGGCGGACAGGGCGTGCGCACGCCCTCGAAGAAGCCGGACCACCACGCCTTGAGACCGGACAACGGCGGCCGGCGGACCACCGTGTAGGCCGCCCAGGAGGTGAGGTAGACCGGCACCAGGATGGCCGGCAGGTGGCGCTTGGCCAGCCAGGCCCGGTTGCGGGCCGTCAGTCGGTAGTAGGTGGCGTGCCGGGCCGGGTCGGTGCGGGGGTGCTGGAGCACCATGTCGGCGCGGTAGTCGATGTGCCAGCCCGCGTCCAGGGCGCGCCAGGCGAAGTCGGTCTCCTCGTGGGCGTAGAAGAACGCGCCGGGGAACAGCCCGACCTGGTCGATCACGCTCATCCGGATGGCGTGGCCGCCGCCCAGGAACGTGGTCACCGGCCCGGACCGCATCGGGTCACTGGCACCGAGGCGGGGAACGTGCCGGCGCTGGGTGAACCCGGTCTCGTCCGCGATGCGGAAGGACACGATCCCGAGCTGCGGGTCCTGCTCGAAGGCTTCCCGGACCAGCCGGAAGGTGTCGGTGCGGGGCAACAGGCCGTCGTCGTCCAGGACCACCAGCACGTCCGTGCCGCCGAGTTCGCGCAGCCGCTCGACGCCGGCGTTGCGGCCGCCGGGGATGCCGAGGTTCTCGGGCAGTTCCACGGGGTCCACCCAGTCCGGCAGTTCGGGCAGCTCCACGCCCTGCCCGAGCACCACGGTCCGCACGCCGCTGCCGCCGCCGTCCTGGGCCCGCACCGAGTCCAGCAAAGCCGTCAGCTCCGCAGGCCGGTTTCCCATCGTCAGCACCACCACGCCCAGCGTGACACCCATAACACCGACCCCAACATGAGAGACCCTTGCCGATCTTGCCGGCGCCGTTCCTCGGGGACGCGTCGGTGCGCGTGGCAGCCGAGACGGACCGGCTCCCGGGCCACCGGCCCGGATATCCCGGTCACCCTCCCACAGCCCCCGCTCCCACTGGCGCCCAAAAGCCTCTGATTCGCCCGTAGGGAGGGTGCCGACTTCATTCATGGCATCGCTCCCGGCATCAGAGCGAGGTCACCTCAAGCGCGCCCAATCCACGGCGCTCCCCCCATTCGCACGCCCCTTCCGAGGTATCCCCATGCCCACGTCCCGCCGCCCCCGCGCGTTCGCCGCCCGGCTCGACTCCCGCACCGAATCCACGCCCCTGGCACGGTACTTGCTCCGGGCATACCTCTCCGGGCTGCCCTCGGGAGACCGCTACCGCGACACCGCCGAACTGCTCCTCAACGAACTCTTCGCCAACGCCGTCCAGCACTCCGACGCCCCCGACGACCGTCACATCGAGATCCGCTTCGCTCTGATCAACTCCCGCCTCCGGCTGGAGGTCCACGACGCCGGCAGCGGCCACCCCACCCTCCGAGCTGCCGCGCCCTCCGACGAGCACGGGCGCGGGCTCTTCCTCGTCAACGAACTCGCCGAACGCTGGGGCTGCACCCCGCGCCCCTGCGGCATCGGCAAGTTCATCTGGGCCCACATCGCCCCCGCCACCACCATCTGAAAGCCCGCCCCCATGCACCTCACGACCCTGGCCCGCCACGCCCTCTCCCGCGGCCGGACCCCCGCCGACACCTACGCCCTCCTCGCCCGCCGCACCCGCAAGCCCCTCCCCTCCGCCCGCGCCGTCTGCCTCGCCCTCACCATCCCCCACGCCGAAACCACCCGCCGCCTCAACGACTGCTACGACGCCCTGCTCGCCGACCCCACCCCCGGCACCGAGACCGACACCGGCGAACTCCTCGAAGCCCTCGGCGTCTTCGACATCCCCAAGTCCCTCACCGACACCGAACTCGCCATCGTCGACCACCTCCTCACCGCCATCGACGCCCACGGCAGCCTCCGCCCCGGCCACCACCACGGCCTCCAACGCTGGTTCACCACCGGCAACCTCACCACCGCCTACCTCTCCCTCACCACCACCCACCCCCACCCCCGCACCGGCAACCCCACCCTCTACTGGACCACCCTCACCACCGCCGGCGAACTCCTCACCACCACCCCCCACTCCGACACCCGCATCAAGTACGCCCTCACCCACTGCCGCACCCAGACCACCAAGCACCAGAAGTCGACGGGTCCGACTTCCTACTCCTCGCCGCCCGAGGCGAGCGTCCGATGAACCTTCCACCCCCTCGGCATCTCCAACCGCCTGAGTCCCGCCGAGCCATGGCCAGAGCCCCTCCCCTCCAGGACGGGGCTGCAACGACACAATCCGGACCACCACCAGGAGAAACGCATGACCCAGACGCCCGCACCGTGGGGCATCAGCAGGATGGGGCCCTACCCGGCCACCGCCACGCTCCCGTCGTTCACGCCCGTGATCGACCCCGAGACGCAGATCGCCGTCATCGTGGACGAGAACGGCCGAACGCTCGAACTGGGGAGTCACGGCACCAGCACCAGCGGTGTCACGCCCACCCACACGAGCCCCGGTGACGGGGCCAAGCCGGGCGGGGCCACGGACAGCGACGTGACCGAGTCCTACGACCAGGACCAGAGCAACGACTGATGGATCACCGAAGCGGGTCGGTGCTGGTACTGACCAACTCCTCCGACGTGACAGCGGATGCGGTCCTGCGGGTGCTCGCCGAGCGCCGGGTACCGGTGGTCCGTCTCGATCCCGGCACCGACCTGCACGCGGGTGCCTCGCTGACTGCCGTGTACGGCACCGGCGTTCAGCGCGGCACCCTCCGCACGTCGAGCCGCGAGCTCGACCTCACGGCCGTGCGATCCGTCTGGGTGCGCAGGCCCTCGCCCTACGGCGGGCCACCGGACCTCGCCGGGCAGGACCGCCGGTTCGCCGCCTCACAGGCGTTCTGGGGGGCGGGCGGCATCCTGGCCTCACTTCCCGAGGCGCACTACGTGAACCACCCGTGGCTCAACCGGGCAGCGGAGTACAAGCCGGCTCAGCTCGCCACCGCACAGCGCTGCGGATTCCGGGTGCCCGACACCCTGATCACCGACGACGACCACGAGGCAAGGAAGTTCGTCACCGCCCAGGTCGCCGGAACGGTCTACAAGCCCCTGTGGAACACCCCGTACTCGGTCGACGGGCAGGCCCAGGCCGTCTGGGTGCACGAAGTCCGCGGCCAGGACATCACCGAGGCCGTGACAGCGTGTCCGCACCTGTTCCAGGCCAGGGTTCCCAAGGCGTTCGACACCCGGGTGACCGCCGTCGGAAACCGGCTCTTCGGCACCCGCATCGACAGCCCGGACCTCGACTGGCGACACCGCCAGGACCGAATGCGTTGCAGCCCGATCGACGTCCCCGCCCCGGTCGCCGAGGCCATCACCCGCTACCTCGCCGCCTTCCAACTGGTTTTCGGGGCATTCGACTTCGCCGTCACCACTGACGGCACGTGGTCCTTCCTGGAGTGCAACCCGAACGGGCAGTGGGCGTGGCAGCCGGCCGGGACCACCCATCGGATCGCGCACGCGATCGCCGACCAACTGGAAAGAGGTCACCACGAATGACCACGTCCGACATCCTTCGCGCAGCCCTCGTCGACCAGCTCACCGGGAACGGCACGCTCACCGACCCCGCGTGGATCGACGCCGCCACCGCTGTACCGCGTGAGCTGTTCGTCTGCGGCTACTTCGTCCCGATCGACGGGAGCGCCCCCACCGGCTACCGGGCCGTGCGCCATGGCGACCCCGGATACCTGGAGGGGGTCTACGCCGACCAGACCCTCGTCACCCAACTCGACGGTCGCACATGCCCGGAGGAGGCCGGGGAGCAGCCGGTGTCCGGGGCACCCTCGTCGTCATCGACGCTGCCCTCGCTCGTGCTGGCCATGTGGCAGCGGCTCGGCGCGGACGCCGGCCACCGGGTGCTCGAAGTCGGCACCGGGACCGGCTATTCGACCGCCCTCGGGGCTCACCGCCTCGGCGACGGAGCCATCACCAGCATCGAGTGCGACCCCCGGGTCGCCGAACGCGCGGCCGCGGCCGTCGAGGCCGCCGGCTACGCCCCGCGCCTCGTCACCGGCGACGGCCTCGGCGGGGACCCGGACGGCGGCTCGTTCGACCGGCTGATCGCGACGTGCTCGGTCCGGTACCTGCCGACGGCCTGGCTCCACCAGGTGAAGCCGGGCGGCCGGATCCTGGTCACCTTCTCCGGGTGGGGCTACGCCAACGCCCTGGCGCTGCTCGACGTGACCGGCCCGGGCGAGGCCACCGGCAGGTTCCTGCCCGGCCACACCAGCTTCATGATCGCCCGCCCTCACGACCGGCCGCCCCGTCCGGCTCTTGCCCTGCTCCCCGGCGAGGAGCGCGCGAGCCGCATCGATCCCGCGAAGCTCGACACCTGGACCGGAAGCTGGGTCGCGCAGCTCGCGGCACCCTCAGCGGAACGGATGGGGGCGGGCGGTCGGCAGATCCTCTCGGACGTGGCCACCGGATCGCAGGCCCGGACCGTACCCGATCCGGCAGGCGGCTGGACCGTCGTCCAGCGCGGACCGCTCCACCTGTGGGACCAGGTGGAGACCGCCATCGAGGCTTGGCAGAGCGCGGGCGAGCCGCCCCAGGACGCCTTCGGCATCACGGTCTCGGCAGCCGGCCAACGCGTCTGGCTCGGCAGCCACGACGGCCCGGGCTGGAACCTGCCGATCTGACCCGACCCCTTCGGATCGGACGCAGCCTGCCGCCCCGACCCGTGCGCGGGTTGGGGCGGTCCGCGCCACCCGCTGTCACGGGGTGCGCTGCGGCCCCTGGGTGGACGCGCTGCCCGCGGTGACGAGGACGGGGCCGGCGGCGGTCCGCGGCGCCGGGGCCCCGGCGCCAGGACGGCCGGGCGCGGCGGGCGTGGCCGGCCGCAGGAGGACGGCGCAGGCGAGGGCGGCCAGCAGGGCGAGCGAGGCCGACACGACCAGGCAGAGCTGGAGGCCGTCGAGGAAGGAGCCGCTGAGCGCGCTCAGGGCCGGCCTGGTGGCGGGGCCAAGGTCGAGCCCGGCGACGGCGCCGAGGCCCTGTTCCCGGGCGACGGCGAGGACGTGGCCGCCGGTCTCCGTGGGCACGCCGGCGTCGGTGAGGCGGCCGGGCAGGGCGTCGAGGGCGCGGGTGGTGAGCAGGGTGCCGAGGACGGCGGGGCCGAGGGCGCCGCCGAGCTGGCGGAAGGCGTTGTTGCCCGCCGCGGCCATGCCGGCCAGGTGGTGCGGTACGGAGGAGACCGCGGAGGCCGTCATCGGGGTGAGGACGGCGCCGATGCCGAGGCCGAGCAGGACCAGGCGCCAGGCGAGCGACCCGTACGAGGTGGCCGCGTCGACGCCGGTCAGCGACAGCAGCGAGCCCGCCATCACCACCAGACCGGTGGTGATCATGACCCGGGGGGAGACCCGGTGCATCAGCCGTCCGACGGGGACGCCCGCGACCAGGGACGTCCCGGACACCAGGACCATCCGCAGTCCGGCCTCCCACGTGCTCAGGTGCTGCACCAGGCCGAAGTACAGGCTCAGGACGAAGAAGAAGCCGATCAGCCCCAGGAAGCTGATCATGGCGACCAGTGACGTGGCGGCGAAGGCGGGGCTGCGGAACAGGGCCAGGTCGAGCATCGGGCTGTCGCTGCGGCGCTCCACGAGGACGAACGCGACGGCGCTGACGGCGCCGATCACCAGGGCCGCCACCACGGAGGGCGTGCCGAAGCCGTCGGCGCCGCCCTCGATCACGCCGTAGACGACGGCGGTGACCGTGACGGCCGCGCTGATCTGCCCGGGCCAGTCGAGCCGTCGGCCGTGCGGCGCCCGGGAGTCGGGCAGCAGGAAGGCCGCGACGACCAGTACGACCAGGGACACCGGGATCGGCAGGAGGAAGATCCAGCGCACCTGGACGTGCTGCTGCAGCAGCCCGGCGATCAGCGGTCCCATGGCCAGCGAGGCCAGCATGGACATCGCCCACAGGCCGATGAACCTCCCGCGCTCCCGGTGGTCGGGGACGGCGTGGCTGATCAGGGCCAGCGTGGTGGGCAGCAGGGCCGCCGCACCCAGTCCGGAGGCCGCCTGCCCGACCCACAGCGACTGCACCGAGTCCGCGGTCAGCGAGACGGCCGCGCCCAGGGCGCAGAAGGCCATGCCCGCTTGGAACACCCGCTTGCGGCCGTGGACGTCGCCCCACACCCCGGTGGTCAGGATCAGCGCGGCCATCGGCAGCACGAACGCGTCCGAGACCCAGGACAGTTGGGAGGTCGAGGCGCCCAGCACCCGCTGGAGCGCCGGCAGGCTCACGGACACGGTGGTCACGGGAAGGTAGGCGACGAAGACGCCCAGGCAGGCCATGACGAGTGTGACGCCTCGTCCGGCCACGGGGCGCTGCACCGTTGCGGAGTTCACGGGGTGGTTCCTTCGACTGCGGGATGCCGCTCGGGCACCGGTTGCTGGGGGCACCGCAAAGCTTCGGCCCCACGGGCGGGGAATCCCCAAGCGATCCCGGCAGACGTACCGGAACCTCCGTTCCGGCCCGCACCTGTGTCAGGATTCCTCCGTGCCTGACGATCTGGACCGCAAAATCATCCACGGGCTCTACAGCGCCCCCCGGGTCTCGTTCCGCCGCCTCGGCGAGGTCGTGGGGGTGTCCGAACAGACCGTGGCCCGCCGCTACAACGCGCTGCGGCGCGGCGGGATCCTGCGCGTCATCGGGCAGCGGAGCCCGTCCGCCCACGGGCAGGCGGAGTGGGTCGCGCGGCTGCGCTGCCGCCCGGAGGCCGTGGGGCCCGTCGCCGACTCCCTGGCCCGCAGGCCCGAGGTCGGCTACGCCAGCATCGCCTCCGGCGGGTCGGAGATCATCTGCACCATCCGCTCGGCCGCCGGCACCGGGCGCGACGACGTCCTGCTGCGGCAGCTCCCGCGCGCCGCCTCGGTCCTCGACATGAGCGTCGACCTCCTCCTGCACGCGTTCGGCGCCCCGGACGCGGTCGGCTGGGCCGGCGGGGAGCGCTCCCTGACCGACGAGCAGGTGCGACTGCTGACGGCGGAGCGTCCCGTGGCCGCCGGGCCACCGCTCGCCCCGGCCGACGAGGACCTCCCGCTCTTCGAGGCCCTGGCGGAGGACGGCCGCGCCTCCCACACCCGCCTGGCGGAGGTCACCGGCTGGTCCACGCCCCGGGTCGCCCGCCGGCTGGAGGCCCTGGAGGCCTCCGGCTCCCTCGCCTACGGCATCGACATCCTGCCGGAGCGCCTCGGCTACGAGCTCAACGCCGTCCTCTGGCTCCAGGTCGACCTGCCCGGACTCGACCGGATCGGCGAGGAGCTCGGCCGGCACGAGGAATGCGCCTTCGTCGCGGCGACCAGTGGCAGGCACAACCTCATGGCCGTCGTCATCTGCCGGGACACCCCCGACTTCTACCGCTACCTCAGCGGCCGCCTGGCCCGCATCGAGGGCATCAGGGGCTACGAGATCAGCATCCGCGTCCGCCGCCTCAAGCAGTCCGTGTCCCTGATCCACCACGGACGGCTGATCCACCCCCCGCTGGGCTGACGCGGGCGCGCCGAGGAACGGGCCCGGACGCCTCGCGCGCCCGGACCCGCCCGAAGGCCACCCGTCAGTGCGCGGCGGCCTCCCAGTTCGGACCGACGCCGACCGAGACGTCCAGCGGGGCGCGCAGCGGGTAGGCGCCCGCCATCTGCTCGCGGACGACGGCCTCGACCCGCTCGCGCTCGCCGGGGGCCAGCTCCAGCACGATTTCGTCGTGCACCTGGAGCAGCATCCGGGAGGTGAGGCCGGCCGTGCGCAGCGCCTCGTCGACCCGGAGCATGGCGATCTTGACGATGTCGGCGGCCGAGCCCTGGATCGGGGCGTTGAGGGCCATCCGCTCGGCCATCTCGCGGCGCTGGCGGTTGTCGCTGTTGAGGTCCGGCAGGTAGCGGCGGCGGCCGAGGAGGGTCTCGGTGTAGCCGGTGGCCCGGGCCTCGTCGACGACCCGGCGCAGGTAGTCCCGGACGCCGCCGAAGCGCTCGAAGTAGGTGTCCATCAGGCCCTGGGCCTCGGTCGGCTTGATGCCGAGCTGCTGCGAGAGCCCGTACGCGGACAGCCCGTACGCCAGGCCGTAGGACATCGCCTTGATCTTGCGGCGCATCTCGGCGTCCACCGCCGCGCCCGGTACCTCGAAGACCTGGGAGGCGACGGTGGTGTGCAGGTCCTCGCCGGAGGCGAAGGCCTCCAGCAGCGCCTCGTCCTCGGACAGGTGCGCCATGATCCGCAGTTCGATCTGCGAGTAGTCGGCGGTGAGCAGCGACTCGTAGCCCTCGCCGACGATGAAGGCGCGGCGGATCGCCCGGCCCTCCTCGGTGCGGACCGGGATGTTCTGCAGGTTCGGGTCCTGCGAGGAGAGCCGGCCGGTGGCGGCGACCATCTGGTTGAAGGTGGTGTGGATCCGGCCCTTGGGCGAGACGGTCTTGAGCAGGCCCTCGACGGTGGTGCGCAGCTTGGCCTGGTCGCGGTGGCGCAGCAGGATGACCGGCAGTTCGTTCTCGGTCTGGGTGGCCAGCCAGGTGAGCGCGTCGGCGTCGGTGGTGTAGCCGGTCTTGATCTTCTTCGTCTTGGGGAGCGCGAGCTCGCCGAAGAGGATCTCCTGGAGCTGCTTGGGCGAGCCGAGGTTGAACTCGCGGCCGGCGGCGGCGTGCGCCTCCTCCACCACGCGCTGGATCTCGGCGGCGAACTGCGCCTCCAGCCGGGTGAGCCACTCGCGGTCGGCGGCGATGCCGTAGCGCTCCATGCGGGCGAGCAGGGCGGCGATGGGCAGTTCCATGTCGCGCGTCAGCTCGACGGCGCCGACCTCGGCGAGGCGGGTGTCGAAGAGCGCGGCGAGGTCGAGCACGGCGCGGGCCTGGAGCATCAGCGACCGGGCGGCGGCCGTCTCGTCCTCCTCCGGCGCGTCGAAGGAGAGTTGGCCGCTCTCGGTGGCGGGGGCCGGGGTGAGCGAGCGGCCCAGGTACTCCTCGGCGAGCACCTCCAGGGTGAAGGTGCGGCGGCCGGGCTTGATCAGGTAGGCGGCGAGCGCGGTGTCGGCGACGACGCCGTCGATCGTCCAGCCGCGCTCGGCGAAGGCGCGCATGACCTGCTTGGCGATGTGCAGGGCCTTGGGGGCGGCGGCGTCGGCGAGCCAACCGGCGAAGGCCCGCTCGTCCTCCTCGGCGAGCAGCGCCGGGTCGAACCAGGCGGCCGTCTCCCCCGCGGCGAGGGCGACTTCGGTGACCTCGCCGGTGCCGAGCGCCCACTGGTAGACGGCGGCGAGGGCGACGGTGGTCTTGCCGTCGGAGGCGTGCTCGGCCAGCCAGGCGGCCAGGGTGCCCGGGTCGGTGAGGAGTTCGCCGTCCACCTCGACGCCGGGGGCGAGTTCGGCCTCGGCGGCGTCCGATCCGGTGGACGGGTCGATGCCGAAGACGCGGTCGCGGAAGTTGGCGTTGCGGAACTCCAGCGACTCCATCAGGGTGCCGACGGCGTCCTTGTCGAACGGCTTGCGGTCCAGGTCGGTGACGCCGAGCGGGAGTTCGACGTCGCGGACCAGCTCGGTGAGCACCCGGTTGCGCTTGACCGAGTCGAGGTGGTCGCGCAGCTTCTCGCCGATCTTGCCCTTGACCTCGTCGGCGCGGGCGACGAGTTCGTCGAAGGAGCCGAACTGGTTGACCCACTTGGCGGCCGTCTTCTCGCCGACGCCGGGGATGCCGGGCAGGTTGTCGGACGGGTCGCCGCGCAGGGCGGCGAGGTCCGGGTACTGGCGCGGGGTGACGCCGTACTTCTCGGCGACCTTCTCCGGGGTGTAACGGGTGAGCTCGGAGACGCCCTTGGTCGGGTAGAGCACGGTGACGTGGTCGGTGACCAGCTGGAGCGAGTCGCGGTCCCCGGTGACGATGTCGACGTCGTAGCCGGCCGCCTCAGCGGCGGTGGCCAGGGTGGCGATGATGTCGTCGGCCTCGAAGCCCTCGGCCGTCAGCCGGGGGACGTGCATGGCGTCGAGCAGTTCGCCGATCAGGCCGACCTGGCTCTTGAACTCGTCCGGCGTCTTGGCGCGGTTGGCCTTGTAGTCGGGGAACTCGACGGAGCGGAACGTCTGCCGGGAGAGGTCGAAGGCGACGGCGAGGTGGGTGGGCTGCTCGTCCCGGACGGTGTTGGCGAGCATCGAGGCGAAGCCGTAGACCGCGTTGGTGGGCTGGCCGGTGGAGGTGTTGAAGTTCTCCACGGGCAGGGCGTAGAAGGCCCGGTAGGCCATCGAGTGCCCGTCGAGCAGCATCAGCCGGGGCCGCGGGCCGGCCCCGCCGCCACCCGTCGCGCCCTTGTCCGTACTCTGCGTAGCCACGTCAACGTCCGTTCCTGCCGATTCCACTACCGGCCACCGATCCTATGGCCCGGCACCGACAAAAAGGACGCCGCGCCGGTCCGGCCACCGCTGCTACCTATGAGTAGGACGGTCGTACGATCACAGGCGGCACACCCCCGAGCGGCAGGAGTTCCCCCATGACCGACGCGGTCCCCGACACCGCCCCCGAGACCGTCCCCGGCACCGCCCCCGACAGCGCGCACGACGGCACGCCCGTCCTGAACGTCCCGCAGGACGTGCTGGACCACTTCGCCAAGCTCGGCGTGAACGCGCAGACCTTCTCCGGCGGCCACCTCGGCGAGAAGCTCGGCATCCGGATCATCGAGGCCTCCGGCGACCGCGTGGTCGGCACCATGCCGGTGGAGGGCAACCAGCAGCCGTACGGGCTGCTGCACGGCGGCGCGTCGGCGGCGCTGGCCGAGACGCTGGGCTCGATCGGGGCGATGCTGCACGCCGGTCCCGGCCGCTACGCGGTCGGCGTGGACCTCAACGCCACCCACCACCGCTCGGCCACCTCCGGGCTGGTGACCGGGGTGGCGACGGCCGTGTTCAAGGGCCGCACCGCCGCCACCTACGAGATCGCGATCACCGACGACACCGGCCGGCGGATCACCAGCTGCCGGCTGACCTGCATGCTGCGCGACCTCTGACCGAACTCCGAGGCGTGACAACGTCCGCACAGCGGACCGGAGTTCACTCCGGACAACATCAAGTCCCTTTTCCGCCCCCTTGTTTGACCTTCCGCCACCTTGGGCAGGCGTTGGTCTGGACAAGGGGGCGTTCACATGTCCGGGCGCGGTCGGCACACATCCCGCGCTCGTAACGCTGCGTAACAAGTAGGAAATCCGATCAATTGCCGGTTCCGAGGCCTTCAGGCGCCCCGGGACCACTCGGCCGCGCCCCCGTTGTCCGCAATGCGGACGCTCAAGGCCGGAAGCAGGGCATCGGACACGAGCGTCCGATAATCGGCGCTGCCAGCTGCAACCCCCATTTCTGGGCCTTACATCGCCCTACCAGCGCGTAAACGCCCGCCATCTCGGGATCGATCGAACCGGAACGACCACATGGTGAGACAAATACTCCGTGTGCTCATAACAAGAGAATCACAGCCTGCGCCCAGTACTGCCCGAGTCGCCCAAGGGCATCTAGAGTCACGGCCAGTCACCGCGCCATTCGATTGGGCCAGGCCCTCCGCGCACTCCGGCTCCCGCCACTCCGGCGCGGGCGCCTCCTGAACCGAAGGGGACCCTCGTGCGTCACCGTTCAGCAGTTGTCGTGAGCATTGCCGTTATCGGTGCCCTCAGCCTCAGCGCCTGCGGCTCCCGCGGAGAGAAGAAGGCCGACGGCGGCAACTCCAACTCCGGCTCCACCACCGTCGTCATCGGCGTCGACTCCCCGCTCACCGGCGACCTCTCCGCCCTCGGCCTCGGCATCCGCAACTCCGCCGACCTCGCGATCAAGAAGGCCAACGAGACCAACGAGGTCCCCGGCGTCAAGTTCGAGATCAAGGCCCTCGACGACACCGGCAAGCCCGCCCCCGGCCAGCAGAACGCCACCCAGCTGGTCGGCGACCCCAAGGTCCTCGGCGTCGTCGGCCCGCTCAACTCCAGTGTGTCGCAGTCGATGCAGCAGATCTTCGACGACGCCAGCCTGGCCCAGGTCTCCCCCGCCAACACCGGCGTCGCCCTCAGCCAGGGCGAGAAGTGGGCCAGCGGCGAGAAGAAGCGCCCGTTCACGTCCTACTTCCGCACCGCCACCACCGACGCCGTCCAGGGCCCGTTCGCCGCCCAGTTCCTCTACAACGACGCCAAGAAGACCAAGGTCTTCCTGATCGACGACCAGAAGACCTACGGCGCGGGCCTGGCCGGCACCTTCAAGGGCGAGTTCACCAAGCTCGGCGGCCAGCTCGTCGGCGAGGAGCACGTCAACCCCGACGACCGCGACTTCGCCGCCATCGTCACCAAGGTCAAGAGCTCCGGCGCCGAAGCCGTCTACTACGGCGGCGAGTACCCCGCGGCCGGCCCGCTCTCCCTCCAGCTCAAGGAGGCCAACGTCAACATCCCGCTGATGGGCGGCGACGGCATCCAGAGCGGCGACTTCATCAAGCTCAACCCCAAGAGCCAGGGCGACTACGCCACCGCCGTCGGCCTGCCGGTCGAGAGCCTGGACACCGCCAAGAAGTTCATCGCCGACTACAAGGCGGCCGGCTACAAGGACGCCTACGAGACCTACGGCGGCTACTCGTACGACAGCGCCTGGGCCATCATCCAGGGCGTCAAGCAGGCCGTGAAGGACAACAACGGCAAGGTCCCCGACCGCAAGGCCGTCCGCGACGCCGTCCAGAAGGTCAGCTTCGCCGGCGTGACCGGCACCGTCTCCTTCGACGAGTTCGGCGACACCACCAACAAGCAGCTCACCGTCTACACCGTCAAGGACGGCAAGTGGGCCGTGGAGAAGTCCGGCACCTTCAAGGGCTGATCCAGGGCCGGTTCAGGGACTGGCCGAAGAACCGCCCTACCACCTGACGCCCAGTCACCACCGGTACCGCCGGCGCCACTTCACCACCACCACGCGCGGGGGCGCCACGAGTGCCCCCGCGCGCACCCACATCCACCACCCACGCGGACACCCCGAACGCACTACGGAGGCCCAGCGGTGCACGACCTACCGCAGCAGCTGGCCAACGGCCTGATCCTCGGAGCCCTCTACGGGCTCGTCGCGATCGGCTACACGATGGTCTACGGCATCGTCCAGCTCATCAACTTCGCCCACGGCGAGATCGTCATGGTCGGCGGCTTCGGCGCCCTGACCGCCTACCTCGCCCTCCCCGGCGGCACCACCCTGTGGCTGGCCCTGCCGCTCATGCTGATCGCCGGCATCCTGGTCTCCACCCTCACCGCCGTCGCCGCCGAGCGCTTCGCCTACCGCCCGCTGCGCAACGCCCCACGGCTCGCCCCGCTGATCACCGCGATCGGGCTGTCCATCCTGCTCCAGCAGCTCGTCTTCTCCTTCTACCCGGACGCCAAGAAGGCCCGGGTCTTCCCCAAGATCCCCGGCGACCCGTTCAGCCTCGGCTCCGTCACCATCCAGCGCAGCGACCTCTTCCTGATCATCGCCGCCCCGCTGTGCATGCTCGCCCTCGGCTGGTTCGTCACCCGCACCCGCTCCGGGCGCGCCATGCAGGCCACCAGCCAGGACCCGGACACCGCCAAGCTGATGGGCATCGACACCGACCGCATCATCGTCATGGCCTTCGCCATCGGCGCCGCGTTCGCCGCCGTCGCCGCCGTCGCGTACGGGCTGCGCAGCGGCCAGGTCGACTTCCGGATGGGCTTCATCCTCGGCCTCAAGGCCTTCACCGCCGCCGTCCTCGGCGGCATCGGCAACATCTACGGCGCCATGCTCGGCGGCCTCGCCCTCGGCCTCGCCGAAGCCCTCGCCACCGGCTACATCCAGCACCTGCCCGGCATGCACCTCTTCGGGGGCGGCGCCTGGAAGGACGTCTGGGCCTTCGTTCTCCTCATCCTCGTCCTCCTGATCCGGCCCCAGGGCCTGCTCGGCGAGCGCGTCGCGGACAGGGCGTGACCACCATGACCACCACCCGTACCGAGACGACCCCGGTCATCCCGCTGCCGGCCCGCGCCGCCGCCGCCGTCACCGGACTCGGCGCCCTCGCCACCGCCGCCTCCGCCGCCATGTCCTGGACCTGGACCTCCGACTTCCCCGGCGACCTCACCTACTACGGCTCCCCGGCCGGCCTCCAGTGGCTCGCCCTCGCCGCCGGCCTGCTCACCCTCGTCCTGCTGCTCGCCGCCCAGGGCGTCCCCGGCCTGCGCTGGGCCGCCCCCACCCGCAGCAACAACGCCGTCCTGTACGCCGCCACCGGCGCCCTCACCGTCGCCGTCTACGCGGTCGCCGCCATCTCCTCCGAGCTCGGCGGCCTCGCCAACCTCGAACCCGGCGGCTGGGTGCTCGCCGCGGGCGGCCTGCTCGCCGTCCTCGGCGCCCTCGGCCTGCCCCTCGACCGCCGCACCGCCGTCCCGCTGCGGATCCTCGACAGGCGCCTCTTCCTGCTCGTCCCGGTCGCCCCCGCCGCCTGGTTCGGCGCGCACGCCATCCCCGGCGACAAGCCGGTGGCCCCGGTCATGACCGCCCTGGCCGGCGGCCTCGCCATCGCGGCCGGCGTCGTCCTGCTGCTCCAGCTCGGCCACCTCGCCAACAGCGGGCTGCGGCTGGGCCGGATCGACCGCCCGCTGGCCGCGCCGCGGGCCCTCCCCTCCTGGGTCGAGGTGCTGCTGATCGTCCTCGCCTTCGGGACCGGACTGTTCGCGATCACCTTCGGCATCGACACCGAGTACGGCGAACTCTTCACCGGCTACCTGCTGTTCGTCGCCCTCGCCGTCCCCGCCCTGACCAGGTCCGGCCTGCTCGCCCGGCTGCGCGCGCTGACCGTCAAGCACCGCCCGGTCACCACCGGCGCCGCCTTCGCCGCCGCCGCCGGCTTCCCGTTCACCCAGACCAGCGACCAGTACACCTCGGTCGCCACCAACATCCTGATCTTCGCCACCGTCGCCCTCGGCCTCAACATCGTCGTCGGCCTGGCCGGCCTGCTCGACCTCGGGTATGTCGCCTTCCTCGGCGTCGGCGCCTACGCCGCCGCCCTGGTCTCCGGCTCCCCCGCCTCGCCCATCCACGTCCAGTTCCCGTTCTGGGCCGCGATGCTCACCGGCGCCGTCGTCTCGATGGTCTTCGGCGTCCTGATCGGCGCCCCCACCCTGCGGCTGCGCGGCGACTACCTCGCCATCGTCACCCTCGGGTTCGGCGAGATCTTCCGCATCACCATGCTCAACCTCAACGGCACCACCGGCCCCAAGGTCACCAACGGCTCCAACGGCATCCCGCGCATCCCGGACCTGCAGATCCTCGGCTTCGACCTCGGCAAGCCGCACACCGTGGCCGGCGTCGAACTCGGCCGCTTCTCCAACTACTACCTGCTGATGCTGCTGGTCACCGCCCTGGTCGTGCTGGTCTTCGCCCGGGTCGGCAACTCCCGCATCGGCCGCGCCTGGGTCGCCATCCGCGAGGACGAGACCGCCGCCGAGGCCATGGGCATCAACGGCTTCCGGCTCAAGCTGCTCGCCTTCGCCCTCGGCGCCCTGCTGGCCGGCCTGGCCGGCACCGTCCAGGCCCACGTCAGCTACACCGTCACCCCCGACCAGTACACCTTCGCCGAAGCCCTCCCGCCGAACTCCGCCTTCCTGCTCGCCGCCGTCATCCTCGGCGGCATGGGCACCATCAGCGGCCCGCTGGCCGGCGCCACCCTGCTCTTCCTCATCCCGAAGAAGCTCGAGTTCCTCGCCGACTACCAGCTCCTCGCCTTCGGCGCCGCCCTCATCGTCCTGATGCGGGTCCGCCCCGAGGGCCTCATCCCCAACCGGCGCCGCCAGCTGGAGTTCCACGAGGCCGCCGTCCCGGCCCAGGCCGCCGGCGAGCCGACCGCACTCACCAAGTCAGGGGCGTGACCGACCCGATGACCACCACCACCGCCGCACCCCTGCTCGAAGTCACCGGCGTCACCATGCGCTTCGGCGGCCTCACCGCGGTCAACGACGTCTCCCTGACCGTCGGCGAGGGCGAGATCATCGGTCTGATCGGCCCCAACGGCGCCGGCAAGACCACCTTCTTCAACTGCCTCACCGGCCTGTACGTCCCCACCGAGGGCACCGTCCGCTACCGCGACACCCTGCTGCCGCCCAAGCCCCACCTCGTCACCCAGGCCGGCATCGCCCGCACCTTCCAGAACATCCGGCTGTTCGCCAACATGACCGTCCTGGAGAACGTCCTGGTCGGCCGGCACACCCGCACCAAGGAGGGCATCTTCTCCGCCATCCTGCGCGGCCCCGGCTACCACCGCGCCGAGGCCGAGAGCCGCGAGAAGGCCATGGAACTCCTGATGTTCACCGGCCTCGCCGAGAAGGCCGACCACCTCGCCCGCAACCTCCCGTACGGCGAGCAGCGCAAGCTGGAGATCGCCCGCGCCCTCGCCTCCGAACCCGGCCTGCTGCTGCTCGACGAACCCACCGCCGGCATGAACCCCCAGGAGACCCGGGCCGCCGAGGAACTCGTCTTCGCGATCCGCGACAAGGGGATCTCCGTCCTCGTCATCGAGCACGACATGCGCTTCATCTTCAACCTCTGCGACCGCACCGCGGTGCTCGTCCAGGGCCAGAAGATCGTCGAGGGCGACCGCGAGACCGTCCAGAACGACGAACGCGTCATCACCGCCTACCTGGGCGCCCCGCTCGAAGGCACCACCCCCGCCGTTACGGAGTCCGACCAGTGACCGCACTTCTCGAGGTCGAGGACCTCCGCGTCGCCTACGGCAAGATCGAGGCCGTCAAGGGCATCAGCTTCACCGTCGAACAGGGCGAGGTCACCACCCTCATCGGCACCAACGGCGCCGGCAAGACCACCACCCTGCGCACCCTGTCCGGCCTGCTCAAGCCCACCGCCGGACGGATCACCTTCGACGGCCAGGACCTCTCGGCCGTCCCCGCCCACAGGATCGTCGCCCTCGGCCTCGCCCACTCCCCCGAGGGACGGCACATCTTCCCCCGGATGGCCATCGAGGAGAACCTCCTCCTCGGCGCCTTCCTGCGCACCGACGCGGCCGGCATCACCGCGGACGTCGAACGGGCCTACACCCTGTTCCCGATCCTCGGCGAACGCCGCCGCCAGGCCGCCGGCACGCTCTCCGGCGGCGAGCAGCAGATGCTCGCGATGGGGCGGGCCCTGATGTCCCGGCCCAAGCTGCTCATGCTGGACGAGCCCTCCATGGGGCTCTCCCCGCTGATGATGCAGAAGATCATGTCCACCATCGTGGAACTGAAGTCCTCCGGTACGACCATCCTCCTGGTCGAACAGAACGCCCAGGCGGCCCTCTCCCTCTCCGACCGCGGCTACGTCATGGAGACCGGCCGCATCGTCCTCTCCGGGACGGGCGCCGACCTCCTGCACGACGAGTCCGTCCGCAAGGCCTACCTCGGCGAGGACTGAGCCCCTGCACGCGAAAGGGCCCGGCAGAAACGTTCTTCTGCCGGGCCCTTCCCGCACGCCTACTCGGGCTTGGCCTCTTCCGCCTTCTTGCGGTCCTGGGCCTCGCCCTCCTCGATGACCGCCTCGGCCACCGCCGCCATCGTCATCCGACGGTCCATCGACGTCTTCTGGATCCACCGGAAGGCCGCCGGCTCGTTCAGCCCGAACTTGGTCTGCAGCACGCCCTTCGCCCGGTCCACCAGCTTCCGGGTCTCCAACCGCTGGCTGAGATCCCCGATCTCCTTCTCCAGCGCCCGCATCTCGGCGTACCGGGACACCGCCATCTCGATCGCCGGCACCAGGTCCGACTTCGAGAACGGCTTGACGATGTACGCCATCGCCCCCGCGTCCCGCGCCCGGTCCACCAGCTCCCGCTGCGAGAACGCCGTCAGCATCAGCACCGGCGCCAGGTGCTTGTCGTGGATCTGCTCGGCCGCGGACAACCCGTCCAGCACCGGCATCTTCACGTCGAAGATCGCCAGATCCGGCTTCAGCTCCTCCACGAGGCGCACCGCCGTCTCCCCGTCGCCGGCCTCACCGACGACGGTGTACCCCTCCTCCTCCAGCATCTCCTTCAGATCGAGACGGATCAGCGCCTCGTCCTCGGCGATCACAATCCGGGTGATCTGGGGCGTATCGGTCTCAAGCGGCTGCGCCTGCTCGTCGGCGGTGCTCACGGGGCTCCTAGTTCCGGCGGGGTACTGCATGCACGAGGGTACCTAGCTGCGCCCGACAGCGCTCACAGGGTATCCTTCACGGGCGCGAACCAGCCGGGTTGGTGGAAGGGCAGACACGATCGCCTCAAAAGCGATTGCCTGAAAGGGCGTGTGGGTTCGAATCCCACACTCGGCACCAGATTTTCCTCATATTCCCAGGTTTTGGGGATTTCACCGTATCCAGTGGATCACATCCAATGTGTCCACGGGCCGGGCTGTCACGTCCCATTCTGGCGCACATGACCACACTCTCTGTGCGCGAACAGGCCGTCCACCTCCTCCGTCGAGGTCTCAGCAACGCCGAGGTGGCCCGCCGCCTCCGCGTCCCGAAGGGCACTGTCTCCTGGTGGAAGCATCAGGACCTCGCCAAACGCGACGAACTCCCCGGCCGCAAGCGCTCCGCGTGCGTGCACTGCTACGGCGACGAGCTGAACCGATCCGCCTACTCCTACCTGCTCGGCCTGTACCTCGGCGACGGCCACATCCTGCTGCCCAACGAGTACCGCAGGACCCAGAGCCTCCAGATAACCTGCGACGACAAGTGGCCGGGCGTCATGGATTCCGTCGAACAGGCGATGCGTCACGTTCTCCCCGACAACAAGCCCTGCCGGGTGCGCCGCACCGGGTGCCACGACATCAAGATCTATTCGAACCACCTCACCTGCCATTTCCCCCAGCACGGCCC
The DNA here is from genome assembly GCF_042802075.1 of Kitasatospora sp. NPDC057518. NCBI lineage: Bacteria > Bacillati > Actinomycetota > Actinomycetes > Kitasatosporales > Streptomycetaceae > Kitasatospora > Kitasatospora sp. NPDC057518. Next base: position 349 of record NZ_JBHVEU010000057.1, on the reverse strand, counting down.
AGGCAAGAAGCACGAACGCACCATAGCCCTGGAACCCTGGCAGCAGGAGATCGTGGACGCCCACCCCTGGGAGTTCCTGCGCGGCCTGATCCATTCCGACGGGTGCCGCATCACCAACTGGGCCACCCGTACGGTCAACGGGGTCCGGAAGCACTACGAGTACCCGAGGTACTTCTTCACCAACACCTCGACCGACATCATCGGCCTCTTCACCGCCACCCTCGACGCCGTCGGCGTCCAGTGGAAGGCCTCGATCCCCCGCCCCACCGGCCAGGTCAACATCTCCGTCGCCCGCAGGGACTCCGTCGCCCTCATGGACGCCCACATCGGCCCCAAGCACTGACGGCTG
>NZ_JBHVEU010000056.1:0-28562 GCF_042802075.1 Kitasatospora sp. NPDC057518 | reverse complement strand
GCCGCCGCACCGACGGGGTCCGGCCCACCGGCCTTGTGCAGCAGATGACTTGGGGAGGGACGACGTGATCGCGGGAGTCCGCGGAGGGCTCGCAGCCGCCTGGGCCCGGCAGCGCTGGGCCGTGGCCGCCGGGCAGTTGCTCTGGTTCGCCTGCATGGCGATCGGGATCGCCTGCTCGGGCGGCATCGAGTCCGCCGTCCGCGTGGAACCCAAACCCGCCGGTCCGGGCCTGTGGCTCGAGGTCTTCCTCAACAACGCCAAGGTGGCCGCGCTGGCCTTCAGCGGAGTCGCCACCCTCGGCCTGACCACGGTCGCCTTCTCGCTGCTCTCCGGCCTCGGTGTCGGCGTGCTGATCGGGCACGCGTACGCGCTGGGCGGCGGCCAACTGCTGCGGGCCGTCGGACCGCACGCGGTGCTCGAACTGCCGGCCCTCGGCCTCGCCGTCGCGGCCGGCCTGGCCCCGGCGCTCGGGCTGTCCCGCCGCCTGGTGTCCGGACGGGGCGCCCCGTTCAGCCAGCACGTGGTCGACGCCGCTGTCCTCTTCGGAACCTCGCTGGCCGCGCTCGCCGTGGCCGCGGGCGTGGAAACGTGGGTGAGCCCCCGATGACCTTGACCACCACGACGGACCACCGTCCCCTACTCGATCCGGAGGCCGCGCCCGAAGGCCGGGACGACGGCCGGGCCGGGCGCCTGCGCCACCGCGCCGCCCTGGCGCTCGCCGTCCTCGTCCAACCCCTGGCCGGTCTCGGCCTCCTGGACCGCTACCGCGCGGCCGTCCTGGAGAAGATCCCCGACGCGGCACCGGGCGCGGTGAAGGCCGGCGTCTGGGCGGGCTGGCTGTTTGGATCGGTGCTCGGCGCGATCGGCGTGCTGCTGGCCGTCCTGCTCGCCGGCGCCGCCGCCTGCCGACTGGCCGGCGCCCGCGACGGCTTCGCCCGGGACCACGCGACCGTCGGCACGGTGGCCGCCCTCTACTTCGTGGGCAAGCTGCTGCTGCTCGGCGCGGGCGCCGCCCTGGTCGGCCACCCGTCCTGGGACGGACTGGTGGACGCGCTGGGCAGCGCCGACCTCGGCCTGGTCGTGCTGTTCGCGGCCTTCACCGAGGTCCTGCGCCGCAGCACCGGCCTGAGCCCCGCCCGCAGCGCGGCGGCCGCGCTCGCGCCCACGGCGGTGCTCCTCGCGCTCTGCCTGATCCCGCGCTGAGCCCGCGCCGGGCCGGGACCGGGCCCGCACCGCCCGCGCCGCTCGCACCGCTCACACCGCTCACACCGCTCACACCGCTTGAGAGAACGACCCCCGTACGACTCGTACGACCCCGCACGACCGAGGAGCCGACATCACCGTGGTATCGCAGATCAAGCCGACCGGTGCGGCCGTGGCCGGCCTGCTGGCCGTGGCCGCCGCCGTCCTGGCCGGGGTCCGGACGGTCTGGTACTGGACGAGCCGGCCGGACACCCTGGCCGCGGTCGACCGGGCCGACCGGGTCGTCGACGCCGCCCGGTCGACGGTGGTGCAGACCCAGGACCTGCTCAACTGGGGCTGGCTGGCGGCCGCCGTCCTGCTGCTCGCCCTCGGCGCGGTGGTCGCCCTGGCCTCCACCGGCCGCTGGCTGCTGTTCGGCTTCTCGGCCCTGGTCTACATGCCGCTCGGGGTGGCGGGCTTCCGGCTGCCCGCCGCCGCCGGACTCAACGGGACGGCCGCCGGCTTCTGCGTCCTGGTCGTCGCGGCCAGCGCGGTCGCCCTGCTCACCGGCCGGCGGGACTGATGGAGGGCCGCCGACTCGCCTGGACCGCCGGGCTGGCCCTGGTCGACGCCGACCTGCGGCGCCGGCGCAACCGCCTCCCGGGGCTGCGCACCCTCGCCCCGCCGGCCCGGGCCGTGCTCGCGCTGGCCGTCGGCGTCGGCCTGGCCACCGTCGCGGCCCTGCTCTGGGGGATCGGCTCGGCGCTCGGCCGGGTCTTCCCGGTCGGCCCCGAGGACGGCACCGTCGTGTCCGGCGCCTGCTGGTCGGTGGCGGTCGTGCTGGTCGCTGGCCACCTGCTCTCGGCGCGGCCCAACCAGGCCCGGCTGCTGCTCGATCCGCCCGACCGCGCCGTCCTGCTCTCCTGGCGGGTGCCGCAGCAGTCCGTGTTCCTGGCCCGCCTCTGGCTGCCCGCCCTGGCCGGGGCGGTCGGCTCCGTGGCGGTCGCGGGCCTGGCGGCCGGCCCCTGGCTGGCCGCCTCCCCCGCGGGCCGGGCCCTGCTGCTCGCCGTGCTCACCGCCGTCGCCGGATCCGCGCTGGCCGGAGCGCTCGGCCACGTGGCCGCGACCGCCGCGCTGATGCTGGGCCCGCGCCGGGCCCTGCCGCTCGCCGCACTCGGCGTCCTGCTGCCGGGGCTGTTCGCCCTCGGGCTCGTCCTCGGACCGCTCGCCGACCGCCTCCACCTGTCCGGCCGGGCCGAACCCGAGGAGTACGGGGCGGCGCTGCGCTCCGCCGTGGCCCGCCTCCGCCCGGACCTCTGGGACCGCCTGCTCGACCCCGACCGGCTCGGGACGGCCCTGCTCGGCTGGTGCTCGGCCCTGCTGCTGCTCGGCGGCCTCGCCCACCTCCTGCTGCGCCGGGCCGCCGCCCGCGGCGCGCTCCGCCCCGCCGTCCCCGGCGGGCCCGCGGCCGCCGCACACACCTCCAGCACCCTGCTCGACCGGGTGCCGCCGGTGCTGCTGCCCGCGGCCAAGGACCTGCTGGCGCTGCGCCGCCGCCCCGTCGCCAGCACCGGCGCGCTGTTCCGGACGGCCCTGGTCGGCCTCGCCCTGGCGGCGCTCGGCGCGGGGGTCCGGCTCGGCCACGGCGGCGAACCGCCGTGGCGGCTCCCGCTGGGCGCCTGGAGCGTTCCGCTGGCGCTCGCCGTGTTCCTGGCGCTGTCCACCGTGGTGGCCCAGGTGGCGGGGGTCGAGACCGAGCAGCGGTCGCTCGACCTGCTCCGCCAGGCGCCGGTGCCGTTCGGCCGGATCCTGGCCGGGAAGGTGGCCTCCTGCTGCGCCGTCGCGGCCGTACCGGTCGTACCGCTGTACCTCGGGCTGCTGCTGGTCGGCGGCGGAAGCGTGACCGCGGGCGCGCTGCTCGCCCTCCCGGTCGCGCTGCTGGCCGGAAGCTGCGCGCTGGTGGCCGCCGCCTTCCTGACCCCGGCCGCCGAGGGCTTCGCCGACGGCCGGGCCGCCCGTTCCGGCGCGGCCGAGACCGTGGAGGGCCTGCTGGCCGCGGTGCTGGCCGCCCCCGCGGCGGCCGGGCCGCTACTCCGCTCGGCCACCGGCACCGGCGGGGCCGTCGAGGCCGCGGCCTGCCTGCTCGACCTGGCCCTGCTGCTGGCCGTCCTGCGGTTCGCGGCCCGAAGTGATCTCCGAATCCGGAAGGTGCGCCCGTGATCGCCGTCGAATCCGCCAGTGTCCGGTACGCCGGGCACACCGCCCTCGCCGAGGTCGGACTCACCGTCGGGGAGGGCGAGTTCGTCGCCCTGGTCGGCCACAACGGGTCGGGCAAGACCACCCTGCTGCGGCTGCTCGCCGGGCTGGAGGAGCCCACCTCGGGCCGGGTCGCCGTCGCCGGCCGGCCGGCCACCGCGCTCGCCGTCCGGGCCGAGCGCGGCTACGCCCCCGCCGAACCGCCGCTCTACGACTACCTGACCGTCCGTGAGCAGCTGGTCCTGGCGGCCAGGCTGTACGGCGCCCCGGTGCGGGAGGCCCTCGCCGCGCTGGCCGGCACCGCCCTGGAGGACCGCCCGGACGCCCTCGTCCGGGAGCTCTCGCTCGGCATGCGCAAGCAGCTCGGCCTGCTCGTCGCCACCGTGCACCGGCCCCGGCTGCTCCTGCTCGACGAGCCGACCAACGGCCTCGACAGCGGCGCGGCCGGCGCGCTCCGGGCCGCCGCCGCCGACTGGCGGGACCAGGGGCGCACCGTCCTGTTCTGCACCCACGACCTCGGCTGGGCCGACGAGTTGGTGAACCGGCTGGTCGTCCTGGACCACGGCGCCGTCCGCCACGACCTCCGGCTCGACGGCGAGACGGCCACCGCCGCGCTGCACCGCCTCGACCCGACCGGCACCCTCCTCACCACCGCCGACTCCCCGACCCACCCGGCCAGCACGGAGCCCGCCACACCATGACCCCTCCCAGCGCCCCTCCCACCGCCCCTCCCAGCGCCCGGACGGCCGGCCCGGCGGTCGAGGTCCGCGGACTGCGCCGCCGCTACGGCGCCCTCACCGCCCTCGACGGCGTCGACCTGACCGTCCCCGCCGGCTCGCTGACCGCGCTGATCGGGCCCAACGGCTCCGGCAAGACCACCACCATGCGCGTCCTACTGGGCCTGGACCGCCCCGACGCGGGCACCGGCACCGTCCTCGGACACCCGCTGGACCGGCCCGAGCGCTACCTCCACGCGGTCGGCGCGCTGATCGAACAACCCGCGCTCTACCGGCGGCTCGACGCCCGCACCAACCTGCGGGTGCTCGCCGAACTCGGCGGCATCCCCCGTGGCCGGGTCGACGAGGTGCTGGAGCAGGTCGGCCTCACCGCCCACGCCGGCCGGCCGGTGGGCGGGTACTCGCTCGGTATGCGCCAGCGGCTCGGCATCGCCGCGGCCCTGCTCCCCGAGCCCCGGCTGCTCGTCCTGGACGAGCCGATGAACGGGCTCGACCCGATCGGCATCCTCCAACTCCGGGAGCTGCTGCGGTCCCTGGCGGACGCCGGCGCCACCGTGCTGGTCTCCAGCCACCAGCTCAACGAACTGGACGCGATCTGCGACCGCTTCGTCCTGATGCACCGGGGCCGGGTGCTGTTCCAGGGCGGCAGGGCGGAGCTGACCGCCTCCCGGACGGCCGTCGTCGAACTGGCCCCGGAGTCCGCCGCCGACGGCGCGACCCTCCACGACGTGCTGAGCGGGGCCGGGTACCCCAACCGCCACGAGGACGGGCTGCTGCTGGTCGAGGCCCCCGCCGACACGGCCGCCGAACTGAACCGGATCGCGGCGGCGGGCGGCGTGACCCTCGCCCACCTGGCCGTCCGACGGACCTCCGTGGAGCAGGCCTTCCTCGCCCTGGTCACCGGCACCGGGCCCGCACCGACCGCCCCGACCGAAAGGACGGCCGTCCCGTGCTGACCCGCGTGCACCAGGCGTTCCGCAGCGAGCTGGTCAAACTGCTCCGGCCGCGGCTGCTCTGGCCGCTCCTCGGCTCCGTCGCGGCGGCCACCGCCGCGGTCGCCGCCGGCACCGCCGCCCTCCGGAACGACCCCGGCCCGGTGGACCTGCTCGGCGCCGCCCGTACCGCCACACCCCTGATCGGCCTGGTCATGATGTGCGTGGCCGCCAACGCCTTCTGCCAGGAGTACCGCGAGGGCACCTGGCGAAACCTGCTGGTCCGCCAGCCGGCCCGCGGCGCACTCGCCACCGGCAAGCTCGCCGGGCTGGCCCTCCTGTCCCTGCTGGTCGCCGCCACCGTCTGGGCCACCTGCGCGGCGACCACCACCCTGACCGCCGCACGCCACGGCTCCCCACCCCACTGGGACGGGGCCCCGTCCACCACCCTGCGCCTGCTCGCGGCAATGCCCGCCTACACGGTCCTGGGCTCCGCCGCCGGCCTGCTCCTGCGGTCGACCGCGGCAGCCCTGGGAACAGTCCTGGGGTGGACCCTGGTCGCCGAGTCCGCCCTCACCGCCCTCGCCGCCACCAAGGGCTGGGACATCTCCCCCTGGCTCCCCGCCTCCGCCGTCACCCGCCTCTCCGCCGCCCCCTCCCCCACCCTCCCCACCCTCACCACCCTCACCACCACCGCCTGGTGCACCCTCCTCTTCACCACCGCCACCCACCACTTCACCCGCACCCCCCACCTCTGACCCACCCCCCACCCGCCCCGGCGCCAGCACGACCGCCCGGGCGGCCCCCTCCATCCCCCCGCCGACTCCCTGAATCCCAACACCGAGGGCCGGCGCCGCAAACAGAACCACAAACAGTTCACCAAGGTCGCCAACCCGAACCCGCCCAACGACGACTCGCTGGTCATCCCCTACAGCCCCACCGGAATCCGCCCACCAAACCGACCACACCTTGCACGCCCTCGACGCCCCCACCTGACAAAGGCCGCCCTCGCCGAGACCATCACCAACTCGCCGCCGTCGAGACCGCACACCGGCCGGCCGCCGCGGCCGAGGTCACCGCCGACACCATCGAGGCCCTCCCCCACGAGACCCCCACCTCGTCCTCGAACTCCTCGACGCCCCCCACGACGCCGTCACCGACCCGCCGACGACGCCGTCAACGCAATGACGGACGCACTCGACCGGGCCGATGCCACCATCGCGGCCAGTCCCCCGTGCCAGTGTGGGATGGTCATTCACTCCGCCCGCGGCGCGCGATACACATCGACGGCGTTCGCCGAGGCCTGTCAGGCGCACGGGATACGACGCTCGACGGGCCGGGTCGGCACCAGTTATGACAACGCTCTCGCGGAGTGGACGGCCGCCTCAGCCTGGCTGGCCTGGTACAACCGCAAGCGGCGGCACTCCACCGCCGGCTACCGCAGCCCGGTCGACTACGAAGTAGGGCAAAAGTCCGCACCACCCAAATTCACAGCCCGCTGCGGACGCGCAACCGTCTACCGGGCCGCCTCCATCCTGCACCACGCGCCAGGCCAGGCCATCAGGGCTGCGCGACCGGCGCGCGGGACATCCGGGAAGCAGGACGGCATCGAAACCCTCGCCAGGGATCGACTGGGGCGAGGTCGACACCTGGGGCAATGACAACATGACATGTGACTTGCATCACATTTAGCCTCGCTTGCCGCCTCCCCCGGATCCATCGCAACCCCTTCCGCCCGCCTTGCGAGCTGCCATGCTGCACCGCGGCTCAGTGCGCAGTATTACTGCGCATCAGGAGCGCAGCCACCGACCCCTTCCAGGATTCCCGCTGAACGCAGCCGTCCATTGCTATCGTTCGACACGACCAACCGCAGCATGCACTCGACTTGCGGAGATCCAGCAGCAGGGGCGGTGCGCAGTAGTACTGCGCAGCTGAGAGATAGAGGCCACGGCATCATGAAGTCGTTCATCAAACTGTTGGAAAAGGCGATGGAGAACACCGGTACTACGCTCCGGCTGTGCCTGCTGATGCTCGTCGCCGCGGCGGCTTACGCCATCAGCCAGTTCAAGTAGCCAATTCGGGAAACGAGGAGGACGCGCGTGGAGACCAGCCCACCGGAAAGCCGTGATGCGGCACTCGCCGACCGGCTCTGGCGAGCCTACGTGCCCTACCAGAGAGGCCGGAACGGCTTCCACGACCTCACACTGATGCTGGCGATCCTGCTGCTCACGCGGCTGGTCGAGGCGGCGGAGCCAGAGGACGAACTCGTGATCCGATGGGACCGCGCCGTCGCGGACGTCCGGTTCCGCGGATCGCCGCTGCGCGACCTGCGTGCCGCGCTGGACAGCGTACGTCGGAGCAAGGGCCTCGGCCTCACCCTCGACCTGCTCGACGGTGAAGGGTCGGACGACGTGCCGTGGGCGGTGCCCTTCCTCGAAGCTCTGGGCCCTCGGCCAGGTTCAGAAGCCAACCTGGCCGAGGTCGCCGAGCTGCTCATCGAGCACCTGTCTCAGGAGACTGACGTCTCGGCAGGCGAGTTCTACACACCACGGGAAGTGGTCCGACTGGTCGTCGACCTGGCGGAGCCGCAATCCGGGGACCGGATCTTCGATCCGGCTTGTGGGACCGGCGGTTTCCTGACGGAGGCAGCGCAACGGATTACCGAACACGGTGGCCTTGGCAGCACCTCCTTCGAGGCCTACACCACGAACCGCGGTGCCCCGCAGCTGGCGGCCATGAACCTCGCTCTGCACGGAGTGGACCAGCCCGTGGTGCGCGCCTCCGATCCGGCAATGCTTCTGCAGAGCACGGGATACGGTCTGGCCGACGTGGTGATGAGCAATCCGCCGTTCAACCAGCGTGTCATGAACCTCGACCGCATCGGCCTGCCATCCGACTCCAGCGCCAACTACGCCTGGCTGCAGCTCGCCTGGAGCCGGCTGAGCGAGCACGGAACTGCCGCAGTGATCATGCCGCCGAGCGCTGCCTGGTCCGGCGGGGCCGATGAGGCACACCGTCAGGACCTGCTCGCCCGCGGCGCCATCCTCGGCATCATCGCGCTGCCAGCGAACCTGTTCCCTGCCACCACCGTCGCCGTGCACATCTGGTTGCTCGCCCGGGACAAGTCCGGTCGGCTGCCGGCAGGAGAGGCAGACTCCGTCCTCTTCATCGATGCCGGCCGACTCGGCTCCCCAGTGCCCCGGAAGCCGCGCGAACTGACCCCCGTCGAAATCGAGCGCATCACCGGCCGGTTCCACGAATGGCTGCAGTCCCCGGGCGCGGTAGCGGACGAGCCGGGATTCTCCCGCTCTGTCGGGTACGACGAGATCGTGGCGAGCGCCGGAAATCTTGACCCCCGCATGTACGTCGCTCCCGTGCCGAAGCCACCAACTGCGGTACTCGACCTGGGCAACACACTCGACGAACTGCACGGGCACACTCTGGCGACCGCGGAGTCGGTCAGCGAGCTCCGCAAACTCGCCGACCGGTGCGAATGGTTGACCGACAACAGAGAGGAAATCCCGCTGCTGACACTCCGAGAGGCGGTCAACGGCGGCCCCGGTAACACCAGTGCGAGCCGGCTCCTCGCCGGTCCCTCAGGAAGCCTCATCCGAGCCGACGACTATGTGCAGGGTGGCGGGATCCCGGTCGTGATGCCCAAGGACCTGACGGGCAGTGGCTTCAGCACGGCGGACGTCCGGTACATCACCGAGGCCCACGCCGAGAGGCTGGAACGTTTCCGTCTCCGCCTCGGCGACCTCGTCGTGGCCCGCCGAGGTGAACTCGGCCGGTGCGCCGTGGTCCGCGAGGAGCAGCACGGCTGGGTCTGCGGCACAGGCTGCTTCCTGCTCCGCCCCCACCTCGAGCTCAACCCCGACTACCTTGCTGCCTACCTGCGCAGTGCCCAGGCACGTGACTGGCTCGACAACCACTCCACCGGAAGCATGACCATGAAGACCATCTCGCTCCAGGTCCTTGGCGACCTCCCCGTCGCCCTGCCCGACCTCGGCGCCCAACGGACCATCGCGGACCTGATGACCCGTTTGGATGCCCACGAGCGCCTGCTCCGTGAGCAGCTCGCCGTGACGCGGCGCCTCCACCGGGACGCACTGCAGGGGTTTCTGGCTCCGGGAGCTTGACGTCCTCCTCCCCAACCACCCCGCGCAAAGCAATCACCGATTGCAATGGACAGGCAGAAACGGACTGGGGGCGCCGTGCCAGGAGATCAGCAGTGCGTCGCGGGCACGGGTGGCGGCCACGAAGAGCAGGTTGCGACTCTGCTTCAGTTCCCGCTCGTAGCGCTTGGAGTCGGTGTGCGCGAACTTCTCGATCAGTGCCGTGCGCGGCAGGATGCCGTCACTTGCGCCGATGATGGCGAGCTTCTGGTACTCCAGGCCCTTGAACCGGTGCATGGTGCCGATGTGTACCTCGCCACCGCCTTGCGGACCGTCCTTGGTCAGGGTCGCGGTGGTGATGCCGTGCTTCAGTGACAGATCGGCGGCGACGCGGCCGGCCATGTCGCCGTCCGCGACGCAAACCGCCATGGCGCCGCTGGGATCGCGAACGGTGCCGTCCTCGCCGGGTCGGGTGATCTCCTGGCGCCACAGTTTCAACCTGGCGGCGAGCTGGGTGATCTCGCCGTCCCAGTCCGCGCAGGCGACGAACTCCGGTGCAGGGCCGCGGAGCAGCGAATGGTAGCCGCTGAGGTTCTCGGTGCCGTCGTCGAGGTCGTCGTAGGTGGAGTCTCCGACGACCTTGGCGGCCTGATCGAGGATCTCCTGCGTGGTCCGGTAGCTCAGGGTCAGCTTGGATGCTCTGCCCCGGATGTTGATCCCGACGGTGGAGAGGGTCACCTGGCGGTCGTAGATCCGCTGGTGGGTGTCGCCGGCGATGAACAGGTCGTTCGGGCCGGGGGCGGCCATCGCGCGCAGCATCTTCCAGTGGGCAGCGCTGAGGTCCTGGGCCTCGTCGACCACGATGTGCCGGTAGCGGTGGCGGAGGTAGCGGACCGCGGAGCTGTGATCGTCGCGGTGGATCAGGTCGCCGCCGCCGATCTCGGCCTTCAGCTCGGCGCGCTCCTGGATCTTGCGGGCGCGCTCCATCTCGTAGCGCGCGGCGCGCTCCGCGGACTGGGCCCAGGTCTCGCGCTTCATGCTGTTCAGACGCAGCGTGAACTGCTCCAGCACCTGCCACACGCCTCCGCGCTCGGGGCGTGTCAGGGCGCGGCCCATGCCCGGACGCCGGGCCTTGAAGTACTCCTGCCGGGTGGCGAGCGACTGGCCCAGGATCACCTGTTCCCACTCGTCGAAGAGGAACTCCGCGTCCCAGCGCCGCTGTTCGTCGAACTCGAACAGGACCTCACCGAGGACCTCCTTCGCCTGGGCGTCGCCGATCAGCGAGCGCTGGGCGCCGGCGGCGCTGTTCTCGTTGAGGACGCCCTGGGCCAGGTTGTCGATGTGCTTGATGTCCACGCGAGCGAGCAGCTCCGGGGGGACGAGGGAGCTGAGCCGGGACCGCAGGTCGGCGGTGAGGTTCTTGGTGTACGTGGTCAGCAGGATCGGCTTGTCCCGGCCGGGCTGGAGCTGTCCGGCGAGCCGCGCGGTGCGGTGCAGCGCGACGATGGTCTTGCCGGTGCCCGGGCCTCCGCTGACCCGGGCCGGACCGCTGTAGTTCCGCTCGACGATCTTGCGCTGGGTGGGGTGGAGGTAGACCTTCCAGGCCCGGAAGTCGCCCTCCGCGAGCACGTTGCGCAGGTCGTCGTCGACGGTGGTGACCGCAGTACGGATGAGGGCAGCGCCCATGTCGTCCTCGAAGCCCTCTTCGAGGACGGTGGAGGCGGGGCGAGTGATCTCGCTCTCCACCTCGTCGACGCTCATGCCGGCGCCCAGGCCGGTGAGCACTTCGGCGGTGAGGCGCGGCGCACCGGCGACGAGGTGGTCAAGCTCGTCATCGGTGGTGACCAGGAGGGCCACCTCGACAAGGGCTTCCGCGACGCCGAGACGGCGGAGGTCATCGGCGGTGCAGGCGGCAAGCAGCGGCTCTGCGGAGAGCTCGACGGCCGAGGGTGCGACAACGGGGGCCGCAGCGGCGACGGGTTCGGCCGCGGCCTCCGACCCGCCCCGCTCCGCCGGGTCGGGGGTGAGCTGGATGCCGGCCCGCTTGAGCACGCTCTGGCCGACGACGCCGAGGTCGACGAACTCGATCTCTCCGGTGATCCGGTTGATGGCGACGCTGAGCTCTTCGTAGACGTGCTTGCGGTGCCGCACAGCAACGACGAGCCACTGCTCGACGTCGTCCGGGCCCACGCCGACGGGGGCGAGGAGCGCGCGGTATGACGGGTCGATCTTGGCACGGTAGATGCGGCGGTCGCCCTTGAGGGGCTTGAGGTCGAGCTTGGGGTGCCCCGGATCGTTCCGGAACAGGTGGCAGAAGTCGTAGAACTTGGTCTTGACCGACGAGTCCATCTTGTAGAGCTCGTTCTCGGCCTTCTGGTACAGGCTCAGGCGTGCGGTCATCGTGCGGCACTCGGTTCGTGGGAGTCGGGACGGTCTGCGGCATCGGGGAGGACTGCGAGCAGGTCGTCGAGCCGGTCGAGCCATTCCTCGGCCGAGCGTACGGTGAAGCCCTCGTCGCGGTAGGCCTGCCAGGTCCTGTCGTGTTCTTGGTCCTCGCCGTCGTACGGGTCGGCCATGACGGCGATCCGCACGCCCTCGTCAGCCCAGACGAGGTCGGCGAGCCAGCCGCGGTCGCCGAGTTCGTAGCCGTAGACGGGTGCCTTCCTGCCGCGGTCGGCCAGGGCGTGGGCGAGGCGGGCGAGGGGGGCGTCCGGTTCGTCCTCGTCCAGGTAGCCGAGGATCTCCCGGTCCCACAGTAGGTCCCGCAGGGCGGCTTCCAGCGGGGTCTCGTCCAGCAGGTCGGCCGGTGCGGCAGGGACGGCCTGTGGTGTGCGCGCGCCCTCGTCGAACTGGACGACCAGGGACTCGAGTTCGCCGATCCCGCCGAACGCCTTGAGCGTGCCGAGGTCGAACAGGCCCGCTCCGGAGGTGGTGAGCTGGACGCCGTCGCCGCCGGCGTGGGCGAGGAACTGCAGCAGGTTGGACCACTGGAGCCAGGCCCGCCACCGGTCCTTGTGCTCCGGGGTTTCGAGCTGGTCGGTCTCCGTGTCGTCGAGGCACACCAGCGCCGTCCAGCGACCGGTGGCGCCGTCGACCATGAAGGCGACGGGCAGTCCGGACTTGTCGGTGGCCCGGAACAGGTTGACCGTCCCGCTCCCGGCCACCGGGGCCGGGTCGGTGCCGTCGCTCCGCCCCCAGGCCTCGAGGAGCGTCGCGAGCACCCGGTGTGCCTGCTCCGTCGAGCCGTTGCCCACGAGCGGCACACGGTCGGCGCCGAGCAGCCCGCCCACGACGGACGTGGCCCGCCTGCCCCAAGCGGCGTCGTCGGGGCTGCGCAGGTAGGCGAGAAGCTGGCTCATCGGGTCGAGGAAGACGGTGGAGTCCAGGTCGTCCAGGCCGTGCTCGGCGTGCAGCTGCTTGGCCAGGGCCCGGGCCCGGTACTCGTACGGCGGCCACACCGGTTCGACCGCTTCGCGGTCCCCCGTGTGCACGCCCGTGTGCTGTTCGAAGGCGGCCAGGTCGTCCCAGGTGAGCTGGAAGACGGCGTGCCCCTGCGCTCGCAGCCGGTTGCGCTTGTCCGCGTCGCCCGCGAGCCGGTTGTGGCGGCGGGAGGCGTGGAATCGGCGGCCGTCGAGGTACACCGTCACCTTCCGCTTCAGGCCCTCGGTACGTTCGAAGGTGAAGTCGGTGCGGGTGAAGCCCTCGCTGCGCTGCGCGGTGAGGCGCCAGCCGTGGACCTCGGCCGAGTCCTTGAGCCGGAGGTACCCGCTGTTGTCGCCGCTCTCGTCGAGCGAGGCGTCGCTGCCCCGCTTCTCGGCCCAGGCCCGCAGGACGGTGAGGAAGCGCGCCTCCAGGTCGGACTCGACCTGTCCGTCCAGCCCGATCTGGTCCGTGTTGCCGACCTCCTGGGTGGTCCAGGCGTCGGCCCCCCGGCCGAGGAGGTCGTCGAGGATGTCGAGCGCCGCCTGCCGGGACACCGCTTCGATGTGCCGTTCGTCGGTGTAGCGGTACAGGCAGCGGTGGCAGGCGGGCCGGTTCTCCTGAGTACACGGGCAGTCGACGAGGAGGGTCCGCGCGTCTTCGAGGACCTGGCGGAAGGCGGCCGGGGCGGTGAGCCGGTCGAGGTAGCCCGTGCCGTGCGGAAGGCGGTCGTAGAGGACGAGGAAGTGCCTCGTCTCGTCGGTGTCGCGGTCGGGCATGGTGGCGAGGCAGGAGTCCAGGTGCTGGGGGTCCCCACCGAAGGCGCGGTCGACGCCGAGCCGCAGCGCGGCCTGGAAGGAGTACACCTTCTCGTCGACCAGAACGGTCGCCGCGGGGAGCAGGATTCGCAGCGCCTCGGTCTCCAGCTCATGGGCGAGCAACACCTGTTCCTGTGCCACTGCCCTCGTGCCGCGCCGGTGCGGGCACCAGGGCGTGTGGTGCTTGAGAGCGCTCTGGCGGTTGGCCGAGATGTCGACGGCGTCGCGGTCGTCGTCGAACACCGGTTGCCCGTCCGCGCTCGCCGCGCCGCATGCGGTACACACCTGGAAGGGGGCTATCCGTACCGGTCGCCCGGCAAGCCGGTCGCCCTCCTGGGCTCCGATCCTGAGCGGCCCGACGTTAACCCGCCGGATCACGGCACGTCGGGTGTAGTCGACGCCGAACACCTCGCCGGTGTGCCGCCAGGAGGTCTTGGGCACGAAGTCGCCGGGTGCGATGTCGACCATGTCGACGACGCTGTAGAACCGCCGGTCGCGGTCGTCGCTCTCGTCCCCGATACGGGCGTCCTCACGCTTGGCGCGGGCGGTGACCGTCGTCGGCTGGACGACCTGCCACAGGCTCCCGGAGTCGGCGATGCCGGCGTCCCCGCAGCGCGGACACGGTGAGATGTCCTGCTGGGCGTTGTGCGTGCGCACGTGGCCGCAGGAGGGGCAGAACCGCCAGTACCGCCAGTCGTGCTCCTGGCCCGTGACGATGTCGATGCCGGTGATGCGGTGCTTGTAGCCCCCCGCGTAGAAGGTGTTGCCGGGGGCGAGTTCGGCGATGGCGAAGGACCGCGGACGTTCGTAGGGGTACGTCTTCGACTTGTACGTCTCCTGCCCTGTGCCGGTCTTCCCCTCCGGCCAGTAGAGCGTGGCGGACAGGGTGGTCGTCGAGTCGATCAGCGCGTAGTTCGGGAGCAGCCCGAGGTCGCACAGGACTGTCTGCGCGGGCTGGCGCAGCCTGGCCCCACCCCTTTTCGACAGGGCCCGCGCCTCGGCCTCCAACTCGCCCTTCGTCCGGGCCTGTTCCTCATCGCCGTCCTTCAGGTCGTCGATGGCCGAGCGGATCGTACGGATACGGTCGCGCAGCTTCTGGCTCTCACGCTCCCAGTCGCGCTCGGCCCGCTCGACCGCGCTGCGCAGGCGGCGCACCGCGTACTTCGTCAGCTCGGCCCTGGCGTTCTCGCTCACGCCGACCGGGAACAGGTCGAGGAAGCCGCGGACCAGCTCCTCGCCGTGGGCTAGGGCGGCGGCGACAAAGTCCGCGAGGTAGCCGGACGGGCCGAACAGCTCGTCCACCCGGCGTGGCAGCGCGGCCAGCGGCCTGCCGTCCTCGCGCAGCAACCGGCCGCGGGCCGCGAGGTCGAGCAGGTGGGCGGTGTACTGGCGGCGCAGGATTTCCACGGCCGACAGGTACGAGCCGGGCGGCACGATCTGCCCGTCGATCATGTCGCGCGGCCGGTCCAGGAAGTACAGGTCGCGGCGCGAGCGGTCCGGGATGGTCAGTATGAACGCGTTGCCGGTGCGGCGGCCGGCCCGGCCCGCCTGCTGGGTGTAGTTGGCGGGGCGGTGCGGCAGGGCCCCGAGCACGACGGCCGACAGGTCGCCGATGTCGATGCCCATCTCCAGGGTCGGGGTACAGGACAGCACGTTGGGGTCGTTGAAGCCCTCGCCCTTGCGGAACGCCTCCTCGACGTGCTCGCGCTTGCCCCGGGAGAGCAGGCCGGTGTGCTCCGCGGTGATCACCTGGAAGACGCCGGCCCGCCGGTAGAGGCCACGGTAGTAGTCGTCGCGGTAGTCCCGGTCCCGGTCGTGCCGGTCGACGGTCTCCTGCCAGCGGTCGCCCGCGACGAGCCGCCCGGAGGCGCAACGGTACGCGGGGCAGGGCTGGTCGTGGTAGCGGGACAGCAGCGACGGGTGCACGGTCTGCTCCCAGAAGCACCTGGGGCAGCGCACGTACGCGATGTTGACCTGCTCGTCGGAGAGCAACTGGATCTGCACGGAGCCGGGTTGGAGGCCGTAGATCCGAGCCGCCGAGTCTCCCGGTGTACGGACGGCGAGCAGCCCGGCCTCGGCGAGCCGGGGCAGCAGGCGGAGCCAGAACTCGTCCGCCTGCTCACGGGTCAGGCCCAGGCAGCGCTGCGCCCACGTCTCGTACCAGGACAGGCGCCCGGCGGCGACGTCGAACTCGCTGTTGGGCTTCGGCTTGGCGAGCAGGAAGGTCGGGGCCGAAACTCCCTTGGGGAACGCCTTCATGCCAGGTGGGCGGCCGCCCCAGATGAAGAACCGGCTGGTCCCGGCCTCGTCGAGGTACTTCCCCAGCCAACGATGGCCGATCGCGCCACGGGTGCGCAGCCGATCGAGGAAGCCCTGCAGGAAGGCGAGGTAGCGGTCGTCCTCGTGGGAGGTCGGAACGAGGCCCCGGTCCGCCGTCTCCTCGTGGGCGGTGCGGACCAACACGATCGCCGCCTGCTGGTCCGGGACAGCGGCGAACGCCGCGGCGGTGCGGGTGAGTTCGAGGGTACGGCCATTGCGGGAGCGGTGGCCGAACTCCATCACGGCCTCGAAGGCGAACCGCTCCCCGATCAGGTCCCAGGTCCGCTTGTCCCCGCCGCGCCCGGCGCCCGACAGCAGGCGGGCCACACCCGTGTCGTCGTGCAGGTCAGGCGGGACGACGGCGGCCAGGGTCTTGCGGTCGGTCGTCGCCTCGACCACGTCGGCCACCAGGTCGTTGAGCGCGGTGGGCCGGTGCTCGCTCAGGTGCTGGGCGAACAGGGCGCGCAGCGAGAAGGTGTAGGACCGGGAGGCGACGAAGCCGGCCCGGTGCGCGGCGTCCTGCACCGAGTCGTTGAACATCAGCGTCTTGGTCTCACGCTGGTCCTCGTCCATCTCCCCGCCGGTGAACAGCTGGGTGACGGACGCCGCCGCGAGCGCCGCTGAGCCGGTGCCGAGGAAGCGGATCGCGTTGTGGGTGCCGCAGGCCGGGCACCAGTCGTCCTGCGCCGCGCGCTCGGCGCGCTCGCCCAGCTGGACGAGGACGAAGGCCGCGTCCGCACCCCGGGGTCGGGGATCGCCCTCGGCGGTGTAGTCGTCGGCCGGGTCCGGCAGCCGGAGCCGGCGGTCGGGGCCGTCCAACACCATCAGCACGCCCGCACCGCCGGTGGTCAGCGACCGCTGGGCCGCCGGGTCCATCGGGGCACGGCCGCTACCCTCCATGGCCTCCTTGTCGGTGGCCGCGATCAGGGTCCGGATCTTCGCCTTGTCGGCGGTCACCGAGGCGCGCCGGATCTTGTGGGACTCGAAGCTCAACTCCTCGACATCCGACTCGGGCGCCAGCGCCGACCAGCCGGAACGACCGCACTCGCGGCAGTACACCGCCGGAAGGAACAGCTGGGTCTCACGGGGGCCGGTGGTGTCCGGCGTCGTCCGCGCCGGGGCCTGCGCCCCGGTCGCGTCCCAGGCGAAGGAGGCCTGGGGCCACGGCTGGACACCGCGCAGCATCCGGGTCACCGACCGCGCCCACTGGTGCACCTCCACCTGCACCAGCGGACGGCTGCTCCCGACGGGCTCGTCCGGATCCCGGGCGACGGACAGCAGGGCGACGAACCGGGCCAGGGCGAGTGCCGCCACGTCGGGCCGGGTGGTGATCACCTCGTCCCAACTGGCGGCCCCATGGCGCCGCATGACGTCCAGGATCTCGTCGTAGCTGTGCACCGTGCCGTCGAACGCGGACAGCACGGCGTAGGTGAGCCTGTTCCGCTTGAGCGCCGCGCCCAGTTCCCGGCTATCGAGCGCACCGGACGCGTCGAACCGGCTCCCGGTGACGGCCTCGGCGAGTGCGGCCAGTGCCGCGTCGCCGGAGGCGGGGTCCGGAAGTATGGTGAGCACTTCGGGCGTGGGTACCCGGCCGGGCAGGAACCTGGCGTCCGGGACCGTCTCGTCGAGCATGAACTCGTCGACGGTAAGCCGGTCCTCGCCGACGACGGCGTCCTCGGTGAACTCGGTGCCGAAGACGTGCGCGGCGACGTCGAGCAGCTGACGCACCCCGTCCGCGTCGGTTCCGGACGCGAGGGTCGCGGAGGTGGCGACCGGGGTGATCGTCCCCAGCGGCTTGCCGGGCTGCGTCGCCCCGACGGCGGAGGCCAGGCGGCGCAGCAGCATCGCCACGTCGGTGCCCTGCGCGCCGTCGTAGGTGTGGAACTCGTCCACCACGACGTAGCGGATGTCGCTGCCGTCCCACAGCGAGGCGTCCGCGGAGCGCTGCAGCAGCAGGTCCAGCATCTTGTAGTTGGTGATCAGGATGTCCGGCGGGGACAACTGCATGTCCTGCCGGCGGGTGTAGACGTAGTCGTAGTGCGTCGCCGCCTCGTCGCCGATGTACAGGCCTGCGCGGACTCCCTGGAGCGCGCCCTTCTCGGCGTCCAGCAGGTCGTTGATGCGTCCCGCCTGGTCGGTGGCGAGGGCGTTCATCGGGTACAGGAAGACGGCCTTGACACCGGCGTTCCCGGCCGCGCGCTCGCGGGCGCAGTGGTCGAGCACCGGGTAGAGGAACGACTCCGTCTTGCCGGAGCCGGTACCGGTGGTGACCAGGGTCGGCTGCGGGGTGTGCCCGTCCTTCGTGGTGAGCCGGGCGAAGGCGCGGGCCTGGTGCGCGTACGGCGACCAGCCGCCGGCCCGGTGCCAGTCCAGGTGCTGCTGCCAGCCGTCCTGGGCGCGCGCGAACGGCGTGCGCAGGCGGAGGTACGGGCCACGGAACATGCCCGTGGCCTCGTCCCCGAGGAAGGTGTGAAGGGCCTTGCGGGCACCCTCGTCGGCCAGGCCGTAGGTGGTGGAGAGGTACTGGAGCAGGCTCTCCTTGAGCCCCTGCGCTTCGAGAGTCGGCCTCACGGCTTCGGGACCTCCATCGTCGTCGGGTCCCACAAGCCCTTGGCCACGGCATCGTTCAGGCGCTCGGTGAAGTGGGCGTGAGCGCGGCGCATCTCGGCTTCGCGGTCGGCCTTGTAGAAGGGTGCAGCGTACCCGTCGGGGACGGGATTCTTCGCGGGGTCCTCCTGGTAGAGCTCGAACTGCTGCCAGTGCTCCTTGGTCTGGTCGAAGCCGTAGGTGTAGCGGTCACCCGCGATCTTGCGCTCGTTGGCGTCGAACCAGGTGACGCGGTCGAAGTCCTGCATGATCGGAAACCGTGCCCGGTGCATGACGATGAGCGTGTCGGCGTCGATGCCGAGCCAGACAGCAGCGATCGCATCGATCTCGACGAGGGCTGCACGACGCGCGTATTCGGAGCGAAGGGGTGTATCCCGCTGCCAGGACGGGGCTACGGCGTGCAACTGGGTCTTCATGCCGGGCCACTCGATCGCCCAGGGCTCGTACCCGGCCCAGCTGGGCTCGTAGAGCTCTTCCCAGAGATCGCCGTAAGCGGTGGTCAAGGAGTTCAGCCGGAGGGTGCGCAGGAGGAGGGCAGAGGCGAGAGGGTGGTCGGGCTGCGCCTGCGGCAGGCGCTTGGCCTGGGCAACGTCCAGATGCCCGACACCCGCCGTACGAAGGAGGTAGTCCACCGGCAATGCAGCCATGAAGCCAGCTGCAAGAGCGGTCAGTCGAGGTGTGCCGAAACGCGCTGAACGCACCGCGTGGATGTGCGTCGTCCCCTGCGGAATCAAGGCCCCGTACAGAGCGCGCTCGGTATCTGGCGCGACTCTCTCACGCCACGCCAGACGGTACCACCCGCTGTGCGGCGCGCAAGCCTTGTCAAGCAGAACTTCCTCGATCTCCATTTCTGTGACCTCATCGGGGCCTACCTTCCGCTTCCGAGCGGCTTCCAGCCGTGCTGCCGCCCGTTCCTCCTGCGAAGCCAGCAACTCTTCGTAGATCTCCCAGTCCGCCCAGCGATCCTGTTCTCCCTGGAACACTCCCACCGGAGCCACCCGCCGGTACTCCGACTCCGGCACCGCGTCGTCCGCGAGCGCCCGCGGGTCCAGGCCGCGCGTCTCGCCGCCGCCCTGGCTGGGCTGCTTGAACATCGGGTTGGCGACCCCGAGCTGCGGGCCCTTGAGGATGACGTCCTCCCAAGACTCCGCGTGGTAATCCTCCTGGCCATCGATGCCGGTGTTGTAGTCGATGAGCCGCACGTTCTTGCCGGGGCCGAACTTAGCCTTCTTCGCGCCGCTTTCGTCGTATCCCCGAGTGATATCCGGCCCCAGGGCGCCGAGCCGCAACGGGTACAGGCCCAGTGCGTCGATCGCCGGATCCTCGGCTGTGCTCACCGGCGTGAGCAGACGCGTGTGCTCCACCGGTCCCGCATCACCGGCGAGGCGCTGCCAGCGCCGCAGAGTGTCCGGGGTGACACGGATGACCCGTTTCGGGTGCGGGCGCTCATCCCAGTCGCCCCGGTACTTCACCCCAGGGTCTTCGTCGTCCTTCTCGACGACGGCGACGGCCGACAATCGCAGGGTGTCGACCGTGAACAGCCAGGACAGCGAGTCAAAGGCGATGTCCCCCGCACTGCCGTAGATGTGCACGCCGAAGTGGCTCGACCGACCCACCGGCGAGGGGAAGAACCGGTTACCCGCGTTGACAAAGTCGCCGTGCACCCGCAGCCGCGTGTAGGCGGCTGCCCGCAGACTCGCCTCCTTGTCACCTGCGAAGTGCGTGTCCGGGTGCACCATTCCTGCCGTGCCGTCGACGCCCGCGTGGTCCCACACCTCGCACATGAATGCGCGATACAGGTCGGGCTGGCTCCCCGAGATCAATGGATAGATGGGGCCAGCCGCGAGGTAGGACGCTGTCGTCACCGTGTTCGTAGCCTCACCCAGCAGGTATTCCTGCACATCACTCTGCCCGAGCTCGACCTCCCGCCGACGGGCCTTCTCCTCGGCCTTCGGCTTCTCCGTGAGCACGAACCACGGCTCGAACTCGGCGAGGACCGGGCCCTCCTTCCACTCCGGCCGTACCCACGGCGGGTTGCCGACCTGAAGGTCGAACCCTCCGGACCGCCCCGTGAAGACCCCGGCGTAGTCCAACTCCCAATGCAAGAAGCCCTGTTCCGCCGCGATATCGCGGACGGTCCGCATCCACGGGTATCGGGTCTCGACGGCTCGGCGGGCGTCATCCATACCCATCTCGGCCTCGACCAGCTTCTCCAGATCCTTCAACTTGGCCAGCGAGTCCACGGACGTCGCGAACGTCCCCTCAGGCACCTCACCCGTCCCGACCATGGACTCCAGGAACGCGAGCCAGTCGTCGAGGCCGGTCAGCGCGATGACGTCCCGGCGGCGCACCGGCCCGCCCGCGCTTCCCCTACGGCCGGACGACGCCCCGGCCTTCTTGATCTCCCGCCGCTCGACGAGGTCATCCTCACCCTCGCCAAAGGCCAACTGGTCTCCGGGCAGAGCAAACAGCAGCCCGTGCTCCACGAAGGCCGGCTCGGCTTCGGCCACCGGCTCCGCAGCCGCCCCTGTGGTTGGCGCCACTCCGGAGGACAGCAGGGCATCCAGATCGACGACCGGCGCGGTGGCGTACTCGGGATCAGAGCCGTCCAGCAGGCCCACCTTGTCCAACGGCCAGAACCACAGCGCGCACCAGGCGTCCATGACTTGCTTCAGCCGCCAGTACGGCGAACCCTCCGCCGCGAACAGGTCCTTGAAGACCTGCTCCTTGGTCAGCGGCAGCGTGCCGCCCGCGCTCTCCTTGTCCCGGCGGAGGAAGGCGTACTCCTCGGCGTCCTCCGGTCGGTCGGCACCCCAGACATCGATGGTGCGGGCAATCTCCTGCTCGCTCAGTTCCAGTCGCTTGGCGACCAGCCCCCACAGGTACTCCACCCGCTCCGCGACCGCCTGGAGCCTGGCCAGCTGGCTGCCCTTGCCTCCGGCGGTCTTCGGCTTCGTCGCCACCGCCTTCTTCCAGGCCTTCAGGGCATCGAGTTGTTCACCGGCAAGCTGCTCGACCAGCTTCTTCGCGTCACCGCCGGCACCCGCGACCGAGCCCCACTCGGGCGAGGGCAGCAGGAACTGGTGCACCGCACCTTCCGGCAGCGGCTGCTCCGTGCCGTCCCCCGCCGACCGGAACGGCAGCTTGGCCGGCATCAGCGCGGCGACCGTCCGCTCCTTCTTGACGCGGTCGGCCGTGTACACCCAACGCCGCGCCCCGATCAGCGAGTTGCCGCGCCGCAGGTGCAGGCCGAACCAGGGCGCGCGCATGCCGGGGTGCATGGTGTTGAGCCACAGCGACACCTCGGCGAGTTCGACGCCGGTGGCGTTGAGGTCGACGCCGTACGCGTTGTGGAGGGCGATGTACGCCTTGACCTTCTGCTTCACCTCCAGCGCCTGCGAGGTGTCGAGGGTGAGGCCCAGCTCCTCCTGGCGGCGCTTCAGGTACACCTCGGCGACTTGGTTGATCGCCTCGTTGAGGAACGCGCCGGAGCCCAGGGCCGGTTCGCAGATCGTGAAGCGGAGCAGCTCGCTCGCCCGGGTGCGGACGATCCCGCCCTCCTCGTCCTTCCCCTGGTCGAGCCGGTGCTTCAGGGCCAGTTCGACGGTGACCTTGGTGAGCGACTCGGGGGTGTAGTACGAGGCCGAGGTCTCGCGGTCGCGTCCGGCAAGACGGTAGACGAAGGTGCCGGGCTCGTACTTCTTCGGGCCGCGCAGGCCGTGCTGTTCGGCGTCCTGCGCGGAGTAGACCACGTGGGTGTTGGCCGGGTAGTCGCTCAGGCGGTCGGCGGGGATGAGCCAGGAGCCCTTCTCCGGGTCGCCGTGCTGCTGGTTGCCGCTCTTCGAGCCCGGCTTGGCGACCTCGGCCAGCAGCCGCCCGTCGTCGATGATGCCGGTGTAGGACATCAGGCCCTCGTAGACGGCGCCGAGCTGGTTGATGCCGAGGTTGCGGTAGGAGATGAAGCCGCCCTGTCGGCCCTTTGCGCTCGCCTCCTTCATGGTCAGCAGGCGCAGCACCTCGTGCAGGGCCTCGTTGCGCAGCCGGAGGTCGAGCCACTTGGGGTACTCGTCCGCGCCGCCGTCAGCGTCAACGCGCGGGTCACGGACGCCGCGGCCGATGAGTGTGATGGCCTTCGGGTCGAAGAGTTCGCTGCGCAGCGGCTCGAAGCGCAGACCGCGCCGTTCGCTGCGTTCGCCGGCGGCCTTGTGGTCCTCGGGCTCGGTGCCGTGCGGGCGGTGGCCGTAGTTGACCTTGTTGAACAGGACGTCGAGCGAGGCGTGGAGGTGGAAGCCGTTCTTGCTCTCCTCGTCGACCAACTTCCGCTCACGGGAGACCAGTTCGCGCAATCGGGCGACGGAGTAGCCCGCCTCGTAGGTGGAGTCGTCGGCGGGCAGGATGCCCAGCTCGGGGCGGGCTTCGGCATACAGCAGGAAGAGGATGCGGTACAGGTAGCGCAGCGACTCGCGGGTCAGCTGCTTCGCGAACGGCCCGTGCCGCTCCGGGTCCTCGATCTGCCGAGGGGTGACCTTGTGTTCCTTGAGCCGGGCCAGCACCTCGTTGGCGATGATCTCGACCGAGCGCTGGAGGCCCTTGCGCAGCTCCGAGTTGACGCCGACGGCGTTCTCGCGGGACGCCTTGAGGAGGTCGTCCATCCGGCGGCCCTTGCCGTCCGGGCGGGGGGCCAGCATGTCGCGGGAGAAGAGCGCCGCGAGCAGGGCGAGCTCACCGGTCTTCTTGGTGTCGTTGCGCAGCAGCGCCGCGTCCACGCTCGCCGCGAGGTACCGGCCCTCGGACCAGGTGGTGCGGTCGGCGAGAACGATCACGCCACCGCAGAGCAGCAGCACGAACCGCGGCGCCTCGCCGCCGGGCTCGTGCAGTTCACTCTGGAAGAGCCAGCCGGCGAGCTTCTCGCCCGTACCGATCAGGCCCTCGGAGGTCTTGAGGGGGTTCAGCAGGCGGCCCGCGCCGTCGGCGTCGAGGGCGTCGTCGAGGTTGTCGGTCCACCCGCAGTCGAGGGCGACGATGCCGTCACCGTGCCAGGCGACGGGGAGTTCGTACGCACGGCCTGCGTTGTGCAGCGGCAGCACGCGGCCCGACGTGCCGTACCCGAGGGCGGCGAGCAGGCCGATGTGCCAGGCGGCGAGGCGCTCGGCCCGCTCTCCGACCGGGTCGTCGTCAGCAGCGAGGACCGGCCGGACCTGGCCCGCGTACTCGGTGTGCAGCTTGAGCAGCAGCTCGCGCGGGGTGGACCGGGTGTCGTGCTGGTCGGTCTCGCGGTAGGTCCACGTCGTGAACAGGCCCTCGTCGTCCGCCGACTTCTTCTTGAGGGTGTTCTCCAGTTCCTCGCTGAAGTAGTGGGCAGAGAGGTACTCGCCGCGGTTGGCGAAGGAGTCGAAGGTGTAGCTCATCGGGCGGACTCCTCGGCGCGGGCGGCGGTCGGTACGGCGGTGGATGCGGCGGAGTAGAGGGGTTCGAGGACGGCGAGGACCCGGATCATCGGATCACCGGAGGTGCGCATCCGCTGGACGAGCTCGCGGCGGTCGGTCGCGGTGTCCTCGACCTTCTCACGGCGGCGGTGCTGGTTTCCGGCGACTTCCAGCGCGATCTGCTCCCAGGTCTGGACGCGGTCCTCGTACGGGGCGAGGTAGCCGTCGATCAGCCGGTCGTACTCGGCCCGACGGGCCCGCAGATGGGCCTCGGCGGCGTCGACAGCGGCCGGCACGAGGGCCTTCAGGCCACTCTTGTCGAGGATCCGGTCGCGTCCCGGCATGTTCGGGCCGACGCCGCAGGCGGCGAGGAACGCCGAATCCATCCGCCAGACCCGGGGATCGGCGCCGTCGAGGCCGGTGACGGCCATCCATTCGACCACGGTCGGAGTGCCGGCGGCGTTG
This sequence comes from Kitasatospora sp. NPDC057518, assembly GCF_042802075.1. Lineage (NCBI taxonomy): Bacteria > Bacillati > Actinomycetota > Actinomycetes > Kitasatosporales > Streptomycetaceae > Kitasatospora > Kitasatospora sp. NPDC057518. The sequence goes on along the minus strand of NZ_JBHVEU010000056.1, from coordinate 4,285 downwards.
GAGTGGACGCCCTGCAGCAGGTAGACGGGGCCGTTCAGGGCGGCCGGCAGGTCGGGGTGGATGCGGGCGGCCCTGGCAGCGTCCGGCTGGTGGGCGAGGACGAACGCCTCGTCGTACTTGAGCTTGGCGAGGACCTTGTCCGTCACCCAGTCGAGGACCGGGTGGATGTCGGACACGTAGGAGACGTTCGGCCACTGCGAAGCGGTCTGCTCGGTCTTCCCCCGCTTCGCGTCGCGGGCCGCTTCGAGCCGCTCGGCCGCGTACTTCCGGTTGAAGGTGATGCTCAGCGCGCCGTCGTACTTGGACGTCGTGAGGATCTTCTCCTGGTCGAGGTAGGAGGCGGGCAGTGCGCGCAGCCGGTACTGGAGGTCGTCCGGCGGGGTGAACTCGACGCGGCCCCGGTCCGTGACGGGCTTCCAGCCCATGGCCTCACGCTCGGCCTGCGGGTAGACCAGGTCCATCGCGGCGTGGAAGTACGCCTCGGTGTCAGCGAACAAGTGCGGCACGTCCGCCTTGGGCACCGGGGGGATCCCCGCAGCGGCCGGCGCGGCCGACGGATCGGCGATCAGCGCGTTGACGTTCGCGAGGAGGCCCGCGAGGACGCCTCCCGCCTCCTGCCGGGACTGCTGGATGGAGCGCTCCGCCGTACCGCCCTTGATGAGGTCGCGGGTCAGGCGGTCGTCCTCCTTCTTGGCGTCGTACAGGCCGGTGACGGCCTCGGCGCAGCCCTCGCCCGTCTCGATCTCATGGGCCTGCGCCTCGCGGCGCAACAGCCGGACGCCGACCAGCCGGTCGTCGAGGGTGAGCTGCTCCCCAGTCGCCTCGTCGCGCCGCCACGGGACGTCGGCGGTCAGGGTGATCGCGCGAAACTCCGGGTTCTCGGCCTGACCGTAGCGGTCGATTCGGCCGTTGCGCTGCTCGATCCGGATCAACGACCACGGCAGGTCGTAGTGGACAAGGTCGTGGCACTGGTGGTGGAGGTTGACGCCTTCGGAGGCGATGTCGCCGGTGAACAGCAGCCGTACGGGCTCGTCGCGGCGGCCGAAGCGGTCGACGATCTCCCGCTGCTGGTCGTCGTTGGTGACGTCGCCGTGCATGACCTCGACCGCCCCGCCGTACGCCTTCCACGGGCGCGCCTTCTCCGCCAGGGCCGGCTTCGCCTTGAAGCCCAGCCGCTCCGGGACGACCTGCGCGAGCCACTCCAGCGTGGCGATCCGCTCCGAGAAGACCACGACCCGGCGTTCGGAGCGCGGGCCGACGCCGATCTCCTTCTTCAGCACGTCCACCAGCGCGTCCAGCTTGGCAGAGTCCTTGTCCTCGAACTCCGCGACGAGCGCTTCGAGTTCGGCGAGGGCTCGATGTTCCGCCGTGAACGCCTCGCGGGCCTTGGGAGCCGCCTCGGCGCGCCGCGGGTGCTCCAGGTAGGCACGGCGGTTGGCGAGCGACTTGCGCAGGGCGACGTGAGAGGAGAGAAACGCCTTGAGGAAGCCGTACGCCACCATCGGCTCGGCGCAGACAGAGGAGCGGGCGGAATCGCCGGGGGTCCATTCGGCGGCCAGCTTCTCCAGGACGGCCGTTTCCTTCGGCGTGGCCGGGGCCGGGACGGGAAGGGACGGGCCGCGTTCCGCCCACGGCTTGCCCTTCAGGCCCTCACGCACCTCGCGGTCGGTCTTGGTGCGGCGGATGTAGAGGTGCTCGAGGTCCGCGACCTTGTAGTTCTTGACGTCGGCGATCGCCGCCGGGTCGAGCATCCGGATGAGCTCGGCGAAGGACTCGGCCTCGCCGTTGTGCGGGGTCGCCGAGGCCAGGATCAGCGCGTCGGTGTTCTTGGCGAGCCGCTCTGCAAGACGGTTGTTCTGGGTTCCCTTGTTGACGAGGTTATGCGACTCGTCGATGACCACCGCGTCCCACACGGTGTTCTCCAAGTGGTGCGCGTAGGTGGCCGACTTGAGCGTGTCGACGGAGACGATCACCCGCTTGAAATGGGCGAAGGGGTTGCGCCCGGCGGGGATCTCCTGCTGGATGCGCTGGATGCCGGTGGAGTCCAGTCGCACCAGCGGCAGGGAGAACCGGGTCCACATCTCGCGCTGGAACTGTTCCAGGACATGGGCCGGTGTGACGACGAGAATGCGCTCCCCCCGGCCCCTCCGGATCAGCTCCGCCAGGGTGATGCCGATCTCCAGGGTCTTGCCGAGGCCGACCACGTCCGCGATCAGCAGCCGCGGCTGCGGGTTGCGCATGGAGAGCGCCCGCTCGGCCGGGCGTAGCTGGTACTCCTGGCGGTCCATCAGGAACGAGTCGGCCAGGGCGAGCCCGTGCTCGGTCTGCGGGAGCGCGGTCTTGCGGATCACCGCCTCCAGGTAGAGGCGGGCCTTGGCGTGCTTCGACGTCTCGTCCTCGACGAGGTCGGTCTTGCGCGGGTCGAGCACGTCGATCTGGTCGAGGCCCTGGTAGAACACGGCGTCTGTGCCCCGCACGAACGAGGAGACACCGCTGACTTCGACCATCAACCCGTCGCGGCTCTCGGTGACCGACTTGACGAGCCACTGCTCGTCCCGGATGCGGACCTGGGCGCCTGGGGCGAAGGTCGGCTTCGCCCCCGGCGGGAAGTGCGAGTCCTCGGCGGTGCCCGCAGCAGAATCGTCGGGCAATGGCGCCGTGGTCACGTTGTGCTCCTCGATGATGGTGTGCTCGGCGGTTCAGCGGTGCCGCCGTATCCGTGCCTACTGTCTACCGCAAGCGGTCGGGACTGGGCGAGGCACTCAGAGCTTCTGGCGCTCGGACCAGGTCAGCTGCCCACGGGCCGCGTACCGCTTGCGCAGTTCGTCGGCCACCCGCCGGGACGCGGGCGGACGGCCGGGGCGCGCGGCGGGGGGCCGGGGTTCTGTGAGCGGGCCTGCCGGTACGGGCGTCGGCCGGGCAGGGAGGTCACCCTCGGCGGGGCCGCTCTCCTCGGCGGGCGCGGCGTCGGCCCCGGGCCCGGCCTCCGGTTGCTCCCGCAGCAGCTTGTCGAGGGCCTCCAGGCGGTCCAGCATCAGGGCGTCCGGTTGCGGGAGGACCACCGGCGCGCCATCGGCCGGCCTGGTCTGCTGGATCAGTGCGTGGCGGGCCCGAGCCGGGCTGGTACCCAGTTCCCGCAGCAGGTCGGCGCAGTCCCTGATCACCTGGTCCAGGGTGGGGCGGTCGCCCGGATCGTACGCGAGCATCGAGGTCAGCAGCGGGGTGAGTTGCTCCGGCAGTCCGGACAGGTCGGGTCCGATGTCCCGGCTCACCACCTGCACCGCAATCGCCTCCCACCGCACTCCGTCGTAGGGTGCATGGCCCGTGGCGGCGTGCAGGAGGACCGTTCCCAACCCGTACACGTCCGCCGCCCCCGTCACCTCGGTCTCGCCACGCGCCTGCTCGGGCGGCATGCAGCGGACCGTGCCCAGCACGGTTCCGGGCCGGCTCATGGAGCCCTTCGACGCCTCCAGGAAGGCCCCGAGGCCGAAGTCAATGATCACCGGCCCGAAGTCGCCCAGGATGACATTGGACGCCTTGAGGTCCCGATGGAGCAGACCTGCCCCGTGCACCGCGGCCAGCCCCTCGGCAAGCAGCGCTCCCACACTCGCCACCAGCTGCGCCGGCAGCGGGCCCTGGTCCTTCACGACCTCGGTGAGCGGGCGGCCGGGCACATAGTCCATGGCCAGCCACGGCTGCTCGGCGAGCGGATCCGCATCGAGGAAACGCGCCACCCGACCCGTACCCGAGATGGTGCGCGCGATCTCCGCCTCCCGCTCGAAGCGGGCGCGGGAATGCGGGTCGATCTTGTCGGGCCTGATGACCTTGACCGCGACCGGGTCACCCGCGACGGAGTACGCCAGGTACACCGCCCCCATGCCTCCGGTGCCGAGGCACCGCTCGACGGCGTACGGGCCGATCCGCTGCGGCAGCACGGTACCTGTCACCAGCTTCCCCCCGGGTTCCACAGTGCCGACACGAACGCGATTCACGTGAGTGTCTCACCCGCCTCAGAAGGCTCTGCCAGGCGGTGTGGACACTGACGAACCACCCGCACAGCGTACCGATCGATATCGGCCCGGCAGAAGGTGCCGTCGTGCCAGCACTGCCGTGCTACGCGGCGCCCCCTCGGATACGAACATCTTCGCCGCTCAACCAATTCGAGGCAGCCCAAGCCACTCCGGTCGAGCGGGTAAGCGCAAGGGAGTCTCAGGAAGCGCCCCTGCATCCACCACCCTGGCCCACTTGGCCGGCACCCGGCGCACTTGACCGAAGGTCAAGTGCC
>NZ_JBHVEU010000055.1:0-28917 GCF_042802075.1 Kitasatospora sp. NPDC057518 | reverse complement strand
GGCCCCGGAGGCGCCCGCGTCGAGCGCCGACACCAAGCCGGCCGCCGCGTCCACGCCCGCCCCGCCGCCCGCCACCACCCGGGCGCCGGAGTCCGGCACGCCCACGTCCGGCAGCCCGAAGACGCCGACGCCGGCCTTCACTCCCCCGGTGGTGCCCGTACCGAGCCTGCCGCCGCTGCCCACCCCCGACGTGCCGGTCGTCCCGACACCCACCCTGCCGCCGGTGCCGACCCCGACCGTCCCCACGCCGACGCCGCCCGTGCTCAGCGACTTCTGGGGCAACTCGCTGCCCGTGCTCAAGCCCGGCAACAACCGGGTGCCGCCGCCCGAGCCGAGCATCCGGCAGAAGGACAGCGACAAGTTCTGGCAGCGGGACGGCGGCTGGATCGGCGGCGACTACCACCCGCACGTGATCACCGTGCACGCCCCGGCGGCCACCGTGATCGACCTCAACCGCACGTGCACGTCCTTCGACGCGCTGGCCGGGGTGGACGACGCCACGATCTCGCCGGGCGGGGTCGTCTTCACCGTCCAGGGCACCGACGGCACCGTCCTGTGGCGCTCCCGCGCGCTGGCCGTCGGCGACGACGCGGTGCCGGTGCACGTGCCGCTGGCCGGGCAGAAGGCGATCAAGCTGTCGGTCACGCCGGTGAGCGGGATCTGGTCGGCGCTGAACGTCGCGGACTGGGCCGAGGCCCGCTTCCGCTGCTCGTGACCCGGGCGCGCTCCGGGCGGGCATGACGGAGGCCCGCTCCAGGGGTGCTGGAGCGGGCCTCGGGTCCGCGGTGCCGTGCCCGGGTGGGCCGCCGGGGTGGGCGGCCTGGGCCCGGTCGGCCGTCAGATGGCGCAGGAGCCGTCCGCGCAGGCCTCTCCGGCCGGGGCGACCTGCACCGGGGCGGGGCGGCGCTCGCCGATCTCGGCGGCGACCTGCTCCAGCACCTTGCCGAAGGTCGCGGCGTCCTGGCCGCCCTGGACGGCCCACTTGCCCTCGAAGACGAAGGTCGGCACGGCGTTGATGCCCAGCTCCCGGCCCTCGGCCAGCTGGGCGTTGACCTCGGCGGTGCCCTCGTCGCCCGCCAGGTAGGCGGTCACCCGGTCCCGGTCCAGGCCGGACGCCACGGCGACGTCGGTCAGCGCGGCACGGTCGCCGACGTCGACGCCGTCGGTGAAGTGCGCCTTCAGCAGCGCCTCCTTCAGCCGCCCCTGGACGGCCGGGCCGTACTCGGACTCCGCGAGGTGCAGCAGGCGGTGGCCCAGGAAGGTGTTGGCGTGCAGCGCGGCGTCGAAGTCGTACGCGATGCCCTCGGCCAGGCCCAGCTCGGCCACCCGCGCGTCCATCGCCACCGACTGCGGGCCGTAGCGCTCGGCCAGCCAGGCGCGGTGCGGGCTCGCCGTGGCGGGGGCGTCCGGGACCAGCTGGTACGGACGGTAGACGACCTCGACCTGCTCCTTGCCCGGGAAGTCCGCCAGGGCCTGCTCGAAACGGCGCTTGCCGATGTAGCACCAGGGGCAGGCGATGTCGCTCCAGATCTCGACCTTCATGCGGGGGGCTCCAGGGGGCGTCTTGTGGGATGGGGACAAGATGGATGAACGATGAACCATCTCGGTACATTCCCGGCACCCACGGGCGTCTTTCCCGCTCCGCTCCAGGTCAGGCCGCGGGCGGCGCCGGAACCACCAGCACCGGGCAGGCCGCGTGGTGCACGACCGCCGAACTCACCGAACCCATCAGCAACCGGGCGAAGCCGCCGTTGCCCCGGGTGCCGATCACCAGCGTGTGCTGCCGGGTCGCCGCCTCCAGCAGCACCTCGATCACATTGCCCAGCACCACGTGCAGCGACAGCTCCCCCGCGTACGGCACGGGACGCCGGCGCTGCACGGCGGCCACCGAGCGGCGCAGCCCGTCCGCCATGCTCTCGACCAGCGTCTCCACGCTCTCCTGCACCAGCTCCGCCATCCCCGGGGGGTAACCGGCCGGCGCCGGGTTGACCACGGCGAGCACGTACAGCGGCAGCCCGAACAGCTCGGCCTCCGTCATCGCCCGGTCCAGCGCCCACAGCGACCCGTCCGACCCGTCGCACGCCGCCAGCACCCCGGGCGGCCGCCCCGCCGGCGGACGCCCGAGCACCGACAGCACGACCGGGACCTCCCGCCCCGCGCTCCCACCGGCCACCGCACGTCCTCCTCACCCCGGATCCACACCCCCGCCATCATCACCGCCCCGCCGATCCGGACCCGGCAACCGCGCCGCAGGGCGGGGAGGGGCGGGCCCGGGCGCCGGCGGGGCCTCAGGAGGTGAGGGCGGGTTGGCGGGGGGTGGGGAGGCCGGTCCAGCAGGCGCCGTGGCGGCGGGCGCGGATGCGGCGGAGCCAGAGTTCGGTGGAGACGAGGTCGGCGAGGCCGGCGAGGGCGGCGGGGGAGAGGGGGGTGGCGGGGTCGGTGGACTGGGCGAGGCCGGCCCGGACGGCGGGGAGGTCGATGAGGCCGGCTTCGGCGAGCAGCGGGGCGTCGAAGAGTTCGGCGAGGCCGTCGGCGGCGAGGCGCAGGCCGGTGCGGGCGGGGGCGGCGCGGTCGGGGCGGGGGACGCGGCCCCAGTCAGGGGGCAGGTCGGTGCGGCCGGCGCCGGTGAGGACGGCGTGCAGGAGGGCGTGCCGGGCGCCGGGCTGGAGGCGGACGTCGTCGGGCAGCAGCCGGGCGGCGCGCACCACCTGGTTGTCGAGGAAGGGCGCGTGCAGCCGCTGGCCGGGCTGTTCGGCGGCGTGCACGAGCGTGCGGAACCCGCGCGCCTGCCGGTAGAGGGCGTGCCTGGCCCGGTGTGCGCCTGGGTGTTCCCCGGGCGCCGGTCTGCGCGCCGCCAGGCGGAGCCGCAGCGCGACCGCGGAGAGCGCCTCGTCGGACAGCCAGCGGGCGGCCGGACCGGGCACGCACCAGGCGAGGTCGGCGGCCGAGCGCGCCCCGGCCGTGCCGGCACCGTCCGGGACGTGGCGGGCGGTCAGCCTGGCGGCCGCCTCGTCCAGCGCCTCGGCGTAGCGGACCCGGGAGAGCCGGTGGGCGGCCCGGACCACGGTGAGCGGGGTGCGCAGCGTGCCGGTGAGGACGCCCGCGGCCGCCCGGTCGGCGCCGGCCAGCGCGACCACCGGGGAGAGCAGTTCGCGCGGCCGGCCGGCCCGGAGGAGGTCGGCGAGCCGGGCCGGGTGCCCGTCCAGCACCTGCCGGGCGCCGTAGCCGGTGAGGTGGTCGGTGCCACCGGCGTCGAAGCGGGCCTCGGCCCGGGCGGCGGCGACGAGTTCGGGCCCGGGCTCGTCGGTGAGCCGGCCGGACCGCGGGTCGGCGCCCGGCCCGGCGTACGGGAGGGTGTCCGGGCCGGGGTCGAGCACGGTGTGCCGCAGCCGCGGGGTGTCGGGGGCGAGCGCGAGGCCGGCCGGGGGCTCGGTCTCGCCGAGCGTGACGGCGGCCAACTGCTCGGGGGCGGCGGGTTCCTGGGCGGCGGCGCGGGCCCAGGAGCCCTTGACCGCACCGCTCCTGGCCCCGGCCGCGGCCGCCCGGACCACCGCGGTGGAGGCGGTCGCCGACGGCAGCGGGACGGCGGCGGCGAGCAGGGCGACGGTCGCGGAGGCCGTCCCGTACGACAGGTCGACGCCCAGCCGGGCCCGCCCGACCGGGTCGGCCGGGTCGGCCGGGTCGGGGACGGGGGCCGGCGAGGTGGTGCGGACCCGGGAACGGACGGACTCCAGCAGGGCGCGGGTGAGTTCGCGGACGGCGGGCGCCTCGTCGCGCGGCTGCTCGGCGCCGGCCGGGTCGTCGTAGCCGGACAGGTACGGGCGGCCGCCGCGGATGCCGAGCACGTGCCCGGGCGGCACCCCCTGGACGCCTTCGTACGGGGTGCCGGTGCCGAGCGCCTCGGGGGACTCGGGGCAGGCGAGCCGGGCGGCGAGGTGGCCGGTGTCCAGCGGGGCGCCGACCAGGTCGGCGAGCGGCAGGGCGGCGGTGGCGTACGCGGTGCCGCCGGCCCACGGGGTGTGGAAGACGGGCTGGGCGCCGGCGAGGTCGGTGAGCAGCAGGGTGGACCGGGTGCCGGAGCGCAGCACGACGGTGTAGCTGCCGGGCCAGGCGGTCAGGTGGCGGACGGCGCCGCCGCGGGCGGCGGCGAGGCCGGCGGCGAGTTCGGCGTCGGTGGCGCCGCAGTGGCCGAGGACGGCGAGCCGGGAGGTGGCGGGGGTGTCCTCGACCTGGTCGGGGGCGGTGGGGCCGGTGCTGACCACGGCGGGGGCGCCGGGGCGGAGGGTGACCAGGCGGATCTCCCCGGGGCGCCAGTCGCCCACGGCCCAGAGCGGGTCCGGCCCGGCCCAGAGCGGGCGCGCGGCGATCGGCTCGACCCTGGCCAGCGCCTCGTACGCCGGGGTGCCCGCGCTCGACGCGCCCGTGCACCAGCCCGTCAGCCACCGCATCGCGCCTCCACCGGACGAGGACCTGCATCCGTGCGGTGCGTTCGTTCGCCGCCCGCCGGGCGGCCGGGTGGTGTGCCGTGGCGGCCCGTGCGCGTCCCGGCGTGCCCCCGTAGCTCGACGCGCCGTCAGTGGACATCGTGCCACCGCGGGCGGTCGCCGTGGTCGGTGTTTCGGGTTCCGCTTCCGTTCGGACCACCCGTTCGACCGCCGCGGCGGCGGGGCGGCCCGGCCCGGGTGCGCCTGGGGATGCATTCAAGGGCCCGGGGCCCGGGCGGCGCCCGATCACCCCGGGTGGGCAAGTTCCGTGCTTCGGAGGGGAGTTCGATCGTCCGGGCGCTCCCGGGGGGCGGACGGGCCGGGCCTCCCCCTCCCCGGCCCGGACCGCCGACGAACGCCTTTGGCATGGGCATCGCGAGATGGCCGAAAGGCGTCGCCCGGCCCGGGAGGGCATCCGCACGCCCTCCCGGACTCCACCGCCGCCCGCGGGGATTGAGGCGGCGGCGTCCCCCGGCCCGCCGGGTCCTCGACGGCAGGCCGACCCACGACCACCAGCGAATCGCCGACCTGCCGGTCGGGCCAGGGGGCACGGCCGGGCGCACGTGTACACGGGACCGGAGCACGACGCTCCGGAGCGCCGCGCGGTCGGCCGGATCCGAGTGGTCCGGACCAACTCCGGTGCGGCACCGCCGAGTGCGCGATCCCGCCATCCGGAATGCGACCTCTTAACCGTCGGAACGCGTCCGACTACGCTAGGTACAGCAGCTACGGCCCGGTGCCGCCCGGGCCCCGCGCACAAGGCCGCAGGAGGTGCCGCCGCCACCATGACCGTCAGCCCACGTGGACCGAACGAACGGCTCGGCACGCTCCTGACCCTCGCCCAGATCAGCAACGCCGGACTGGCCCGCCGGGTCAACGACCTCGGCGCCCAGCGCGGGTTGACCCTGCGGTACGACAAGACCTCGGTGGCCCGCTGGGTCAGCAAGGGCATGGTGCCGCAGGGGCCCGTCCCGCACCTGATCGCCACCGCCATCGGCGGCAAGCTCGGCCGGCCCGTCCCGCTGGAGGAGATCGGCCTGGGCGACACCGACCCGGCGCCCGAACTCGGCCTGGCCTTCCCGCGCGAGGTCGCCGACGCGGTCCGCTCCGCGACCGACCTGTGGCGGGTCGACCTCGACCTGCGCCGGGGCCCCGGCGGCGGCCGCTGGAGCGACAGCCTGGCCGGCACCTTCTCGGTGGCCGCCTACGCGACCCCGGTATCCCGCTGGCTGATCACCCCGGCGGACGGCTCGGTGGCCCGCGAGGTGCCGCGCTCCCCCACCGACACCTCCTCCTACCGGGTCGGCCACTCGGACGCCGCCAAGCTCCGCGAGGCCGCCCAGGAGGCCCGCCGCTGGGACTCCAAGTACGGTGGCGGGGACTGGCGTTCGTCGATGGTGCCGGAGTGCCTGCGGGTGGAGGCGGCACCGCTGCTGCTCGCCTCGTACAGCGACGCGGTCGGCCGGGCGCTGTTCGGCGCGACGGCCGAACTGACCAGGCTGGCCGGCTGGATGGCCTTCGACACCGGGCAGCACGAGGCCGCCCAGCGCTACTACATCCAGGCGCTGCGGCTGGCCCGGGCCGCCGCCGACGTGCCGCTCGGCGGCTACGTGCTGGCCTCGATGAGCCTCCAGGCCGGCTACCGGGGCTTCGCCGAGGAGGCGGTCGACCTCGCCCAGGCCGCGCTGGAGCGCAACCGGGGCCTGGCCACCGCCCGCACCATGAGCTTCTTCCACCTGGTGGAGGCCCGGGCCCAGGCCAAGGCCCGCAACGCGGCGGCGTGCGCGACGGCGCTCGGCGCCGCGGAGAGCGCGCTCGAACGGGCGCGCGCCGGGGATCCCGATCCGGCGTGGATCGACTTCTACGCCTACGACCGGCTCGCCGCCGACGCCGCCGAGTGCTTCCGCGACCTCGGAGTGCCCTCCAAGGTCCGACAGTTCACCCGCGAGGCGCTGGCCACGCCCACCGAGGGCTTCGTCCGCTCGCACGGCCTGCGGCTGGTGGTCTCGGCGATGGCCGAGGCGGAGGCGGGCAACCTGGACGCCGCGGTCGCCGCCGGCGAACGCGCCGTCGAGGTGGCCGGCCGGATCTCCTCGCAGCGCAGCCGGGAGTACGTGGTGGAGATGCTCCGGCGGCTGGAGCCCTTCCAGGGTGAACGCCGGGTACGGGAGTTGACCGAGCGGGCGCGCGCGGTGATCGTCGCCCCGGCGTGAGCGCCGGAGCGACGACTCAGGCTGGTCATCGGAACGGCGACCGGAACAGCGAACGGAACGGCGAGAGGGCCCGGCGGTAATTGAGGTGCGCCGGCGGGAGGGGCCTGGCTAGGGTTTCTCCCGTCCAGGTGCGCAGGCAGAGGTTACTTCCACTCTTAATGGGCGTGTCGCGGGTTCGAGTCCCGTCACCGGCTTCGGGCCGGTGTAGCTCAGTCGGTAGAGCAGCTATGTCACCTCAGCCGTCCTCGATCTCTGGACACCCACACGTGAACAGTTCGTCCGCACCTCCCGGTGCGACGGCAGCGGTTACTTCTTGGTGAGGCGCCCCCTGGGCGCTGCGGTTCGAGCCCGCGAAACACCGCCGCCACCTTTGATCTCGGGAGGCGGCTCCTCGTGGTGCCCGGGTCCCGTCAGCCGTGACGGAACCCGGGCACCGCTGCCGCAGCACGCCTCCCTCCCACCGACACCAGCACGCCGAGGGGGGCTGCCGCATGTCCAGGTTCAACGTCCGCGGGGCCAAGTCCGGTCCGAGTTCGCCGGTGACCACCACCGGCGCGCGCACCGTCAACCACAACGGCGGCCCCGGCTTCGTCCGGGACCGCAAGTCCGAGCTCTTCCTGCTCGCGGTGGCCAACATGGTCGGCCAGGACACCTTCCACGAGCGCGGCGGCGAGCGCGACGACCGCTACACCGCGCTGGTGCGCGAACTCGCCGTCGCCGACCCGGAGTGGACCCTCGGACTGCTGCGCTGGCTGCGCCACACCGCCCAGCTGCGCACCGCCGCCCTGGTCGGCGCCGCCGAGTTCACCCGCACCCGGCTGGACGCGGGCGCCCACGGCCACTCCCGGCAGGCCGTCGCGGCGGTGCTGCGGCGCGCCGACGAGCCCGGCGAGCTGCTCGCCTACTGGACCTCGCGCTACGGCCGGGCGCTGCCCAAGCCGCTCAAGCGCGGTGTCGCGGACGCCGTCCGGCACCTGTACGACGCCCGCTCGCTGCTCAAGTACGACACCGCCGGCAAGGGCTACCGCTTCGGCGACGTGATCGAGCTGACCCACCCCTCGCCGGACCCGCGGAAGCACTGGCAGGGCGCGCTGTTCGCCCACGCGCTGGACCGCCGGCACCGGCCGGAGGAGGCCGTCCCGCCGGCCGCCGACCGGGTGCTGACCGCCAACCGCGAACTGCTCGCGCTGCCCGTCGAGGAGCGCCGGGCAGCGGTGACCGCCGAGGGCGGCGCGGAACGGCTGGCCGCCGCCGGGCTGACCTGGGAAGCCCTGGCGGGCTGGCTGCAGGGCCCGCTGGACGCGGCGGTCTGGGAGGCGGTCATCCCGTCCATGGGTCCGATGGCGCTGGTGCGGAACCTGCGCAACTTCGACCGGGCCGGGGTCCCGGACGCCGTCGCGGCCGAGGTCGCCCGGCGGATCTCCGACCAGGACGAGGTGCGGCGCTCGCGCCAGTTCCCGTTCCGCTACCTGGCCGCGTACCGCAACGTCCCCTCGCTGCGCTGGGGGCACGCGCTGGAGACCGCGCTCGGCCACTCGCTGGCCAATGTGCCGGAACTGCCCGGCCGGACGCTGATCCTGGTGGACCGCTCCGGTTCGATGTTCGACCGTTCCGGCGGGCCGACCGAGCTCAACCGGGCGGACTCCGCGGCGATCTTCGGCACCACGCTGAAGCTCCGGGCCGCCGAGGCGGACCTGGTCGAGTTCGGCACCACCAGCCGGGTCGTCGAGGTCGGCCGGGGCGAGGCGGTGCTGCGGGTGCTGGAACGGTTCTCCAGCCTCGGCGGCACCAACACCGCCGACGCGGTCCGGGCCCGCTACCGGGGCCACGACCGGGTGGTGATCGTCACCGACGAGCAGACCGGCCCGGGCCACCGGGGCGGTGACCCGCTCGCCGCCGTCCCGGCCCACGTGCCCGTCTACACCTGGAACCTGGCCGGCTACGCCCCGGGCCACGGCCCCGGCGGCGGCGCCCACCGGCACACCTTCGGCGGCCTGAGCGACGCGGCCTTCCGGCTGGTCCCCCTCCTTGAGGCCGGGGCGAACGCCCGCTGGCCCTGGGAGGAGTAGCGGGGCGGCGGAGGCTTCGGGGGCGGGTCGGCGCACCGGACGGAGGGCGGGCGGACCGGCCCGGATGAGCCCGGTCACAGGCCCGGCCGGGGCGCCCCGGCAGCCCCGTAGACTCGGTTGATTGTGACTGCCACCGCCCCGATCCCCCAGCCCTCGCCGTCCGCCCGGCTGTCCGCCGCGCCGGCCGCCTACCCCGCGCCGATGTACCCGCACAAGGCCACCGAGGCCCAGCACCGCGAGCGTCGCATCCGCAGCTTCCAGCCGCGCCGGGGCCGGATGACCAACGCCCAGGCGAGCGCCCTGGACCGGAGCTGGGAGACGTACGGCATCCCCATCGACGGCACCCCGCTGGACCTGCCGGAGCTGTTCGGCGGCCTGCCGGTGACCCTGGAGATCGGCTTCGGCATGGGCGAGACCACCGCCGCGATGGCCGCCGCCGACCCGGCCACCGGCATCCTCGCCGCCGACGTGCACACCCCCGGCCACGGCAACCTGCTGGGCATGCTGGAGCGCGACGGCTCCCGCAACGTCCGGACGGCCGCCGGGGACGCGGTGATCCTGCTGCGCGACATGCTCCAGGACGCCTCGCTGGCCGGTCTGCGGGTCTACTTCGCCGACCCGTGGCCCAAGCCGAAGCACCACAAGCGCCGGCTGGTCCAGCCCTCCTTCCTCGACCTGGTGCTGCCCCGGCTCGCCCCCGGCGCCTTGGTGCACTGCGCCACCGACTGGGAGCCGTACGCGGAGCAGATGCTGGCCGTGCTGTCCGCCTCGCCGGAGCTGGAGAACCTGCACCCCGAGGGCGACGGGACCGGCTGGCTGGAGCCCGCGGACCACCCGGACGGCAGCGTCCCCGGCTACGCCCCGCGGCCGGACTGGCGTCCGGTCACCAAGTTCGAACGGGCCGGGATCGCCAAGGGCCACGTCGTCCACGACCTGCTGTTCCGCCGCCGCTGACCCACCGGCCCGGTTCGAACGGGCCACCGCGCGGCGGCCGTACGGGCGGGACCGGGACGGACGGTTCGTCCCGAGTCCTCCCGGCGGGCCGCCGCCGTGGCCTACCCTGTGCCGCATGGGCAGCCCGTCCGGCGGCGGGTTCCGGGCGAACGGTCGGACGACGGTCGCCGCCGCCGGCGCACCGGAGACGGTCCCGCGCACCGGCGACACCCGGACCATCCCGGGGCCCCGGAGGCACCGGGCCCACCGCCCGCTGCCCGCTCCTGGCACCGCCGCCGTCCCGGTAGCGGCCCGGCCCCCGGCCGTCGCCCCCGCCGCGGCCCGGACGCCCGCCGCCCCCGGAGCCCCCGCCACCCCCGGGGCCCCGCCGGGCCGCAGCCGCTCGGTGGCGCTCTCCTCGGTCACCGCGACCGCCGTGCTGACCCTGATCGGCTGCGGGGTGCTGATCCTGCACCTCGTCCAGCGGCAGACCGGCACCGTCGGGCTGCTGGTCGGCCTGGGCCTGGCGATGGTGCCGCTGCCGTTCGTGCTCGGCGGCCTGGCCTGGCTCAACCTCACCGCCCGGGTGCCGCTGCGGCACACCGTGTTCTGCCTCGGCTGGGGCGCCTGCGCGGCCACCACCGTCGCCATCCTGGCCAACAACTGGACGGCGAACTACCTGGCCCGGTACCGGGGCCCGTTCGGGGAGCTGCTCGGCGCCGGGATCGCCACCCCGGTGATCGAGGAGACCGCCAAGGCCACCGCCCTGCTGGTGCTCCTGCTCCCGCTCGGCCAGCGGCTGCGCTGCCACGGCCGCCGCACCGGGCGCCCCTGCGCGCCGCTGCTGCGCCGGTCGCCCGCGCCCCGGAGCCCCCGCCCGTACCCGCGCCACCCGGTCGGGCCGCACGCCCGCGGCCGGCCGCGGCTGCGCCCGTACCTGCGGCCGCTGCCCTACCTTCGCCCGGCCCCGCCCTCCGGTGCGCCGCACCGCCGCTCCCGGCCGCGCACCCTGGCCGCCGGGGTGGTGCTCGGCGGGATGACCGCCTGCGGCTTCGCGTTCACCGAGAACGCCCTCTACCTGGGCCGGGCCTTCACCAGCGACCAGCGCCAGCGGCTGGACAGCATCGGCCTCGGCGACCCGCCCAGCCTGCGCGACTTCGACAGCACCGTGCAGACCTTCGTGCTGCGCGCCCTGCTCTCCCCCTTCGCCCACCCGCTGTTCACCGCGCTCACCGGGATCGGCCTGGCCCTCGCCCTCACCACCGCGCGGCGCTGGCTGGCCCGGCTGGCGGTCCCGGCCGGGCTGCTGCTGGCGATGGCGCTGCACGGCACCTGGAACGCCGCCGCCGACCTCGGCACGGACGGCTTCCTGGTGGTGTACGGGGCGCTGATGGTGCCCTGCTTCGCCGCGCTGGTCTGCTTCGCGGCCTGGGCGAGGTGCCGCACGGGCCGGCACGCGGCGCCCGCCCGGCGGCGGGCCGCCCGGGTGCCCTGAACAGGTGCCTGCGGAGGAGCTTGAGCGGTGCCTTCAAGAGGTGCTCGGGGAACCGATTTCCCATCTCGGCGACTTCCACGTATTGTTGTGTTTACCGACGCGGGGTGGAGCAGCTCGGTAGCTCGCTGGGCTCATAACCCAGAGGTCGCAGGTTCAAATCCTGTCCCCGCTACTCAGTAGCGGAAAGGCCCGGAGGATTCTTCCTCCGGGCCTTTCGCATGTCCGGGTACGGACGCGGCACGGTCCTGCCACGAAGCTGTAACAGCGGCCCGTCCGACGATCACCTGTCAGGGACCTGAACCATACTGAGGAAAAATTCATCCAATTGGGGGGCCGCACGGGCCACCCCGGACAGGAATCACCACATGCTGTCGAAGCGCCTGGTCAGCACCGCCGCGATATGCCTCGTCCTGGCCGCCGGCACCGCCGCGTGCGGCAGTGCCACGAGCGACGGGAAGGCGGGCTCCGCGCAGAAGCTCGACACCGGCAAGCTCAGCGCCCAGGACATCGAGAAGCAGGCCAAGGAGGCCCTGGCCTCCGCGACCTCCCTCAAGATGGCGGGCACCGTCGACACCGGCGACGGTGCGATGGAGCTGAACCTGACGATGGACAACAAGAGCCAGTGCACCGGCACCATGGCGATGCCGGGCATGGGCAAGTTCGAGATCATCAGCGACGGCAAGACCTCGTACGTCAAGCCGGACACCGCCTTCTGGACCGCCGTGGGCGGCCCGAACGGCGCCAAGGCCGCCGAGCTGTTCAAGGGCCGCTACCTGACCGGCTTCGAGAGCGACCCGTCGATGGGCTCCCTCACCAAGGTCTGCAACCTGGCCGACTTCAGCAAGAAGATCACCGACAGCAAGAGCAGCGGCGACAAGGTCGAGAAGGGCTCCGCCGGCGACGTCAACGGCGTGAAGACCTTCAGCCTGAAGAGCACCGACTCCAAGGGCGAGGTCACGACCCTCCAGATCGCGACCGAGGGCAAGCCCTACCCGGTGCGGATCGAGCACGCCGGCGCCAAGGACGGCAACGGCAAGATCGACTTCAGCGAGTTCGACAAGCCGCTGACCGTCCAGGTCCCGTCGGCCGACAGCACGATCGACTTCACCAAGTTCAAGGACCAGCTCAAGACCGCCTGAGCGGCGGACGCGGGGACCGCGAAATAATCCGTTGCCTCCGGCCGGAGCGCTGCCTAGGCTGGCAGCACACTGAAGGGAGGTGATCCTGAGTTGAGTACCGTCAGGATGCGTGAGGTGGCTGCTCGCTAGAGCCGCCCCTGCCTGCGCAGGGTGAGGCCCCAGGCCTCCGGCAGGCGAAATCCACAGCAGTCACCCGGCCCGCGGGCTCACCGGTACATCCCCGGTGCCTCGGCGCCTGGCCAGTGCACGGGCCGGCGTAGAGGAGCAGCCCGCGGGTCGTCTGCGTTCCCGGGGAGCTTCCGGCACTGCGCCGGAGGCTCCCCGTGGCGTGTCCGGGGAGGGCCGTCGCGTGTCCGGGGCGGGGCCGCGGCGCTAGAGTCTGCGCGGGTTCCGGAGCGGAGCGGCGCGGGCACAGGGGGTAGGCGATGGCGAAGGCGCGGCGGCGGGACGGCGGGGCGGCCCTGCGGACGGCGCGGTGGTGCGCCACCGGGGTGCTGGCCGGGACGGGGCTGCTCGGACTGCTGCTGTTCGCGCTCGGCCGGGAGCACGCCTGGCAGGCGCTCGGCGGCGGACTGGTCGTGGTCGGGGCCTCGGTGGTGCTGGGCGGCGGGCTGGGCTTCCTGTTCGGGGTGCCCCGGGTCCGCGGTGGCGGCACCGGTGAGCCGCAGGGCTCGTACGCGCCGAACACCAATCTGGAGCAGGTCTCGGACTGGCTGACCAAGGTGCTGCTGGGCGTCGGGCTGACCCAGCTCGGCTCGCTCGGCGAGCGGCTGCACGACCTCGGTACGGCGCTGGCGCCCGCCCTCGGCGGCGGCCCGGAGGCTGTGCCGTTCGCGGCGGCGCTCGTGCTGTACTTCCTGGTCTTCGGCTTCCTGGCCGGCTGGCTGGTGACCAGACTGGCGCTGCCGCAGGTGCTGACCGAGACCGACCAGGCGCTGGACCTCTTCCTCGCCGGGCAGGACCGCGACCGGCACGGCGACAAGGTCGGCGCGGACGACCTGCGGGTCCGCGCGATGCAGCAGCTCGGGCTGCTGGGCGGCAGCGCGGAGCGCCAGGCCGCCCTGGCCGGGCAGCTGCCGCCCGCCTCCGGTGCGCCGGCCGGGCCGGAGGGCGTGGTGGCGGAGGTCCGCTCGACCGCGCGGCGCTCGGCGCTGACCGCCGACCAGGTGCGGGCCCTCTTCGCGGACGGCTCCGAGGGCCGGCGGATCCAGGCGCTCGCGCTGATGCAGGGCGACCCGGCGCTGGCGGACCTGCCGAGCGTGCTGGACGCGATCGAGCACCCGCGCTCGGACTTCGAGCAGTACCACGCCCTGCTGGCCGCCCGGGGGCTGCTCTCCTGGCTGCCCGCCGCCGGGGCGCAGCGGCTGCGGGACGCGGTGGCGACGCAGCTGGTGGACCCGCGGGGCATCCCGTACGGGTCGGACCGCAGCTGGCTGGCGGAAAAGATCCTGTCCCGGCTCCAGGGGACGGCCCTCGTGCCGGAGCAGCCGGCCCGGCCCGCCCCGCAGGCCGGACCGCACGCCGTGCCGCAGCCCGTCGCGGCGGTACCGGCCCAGCCGGGCGGGCCGGGCGGGCCGTCGGCCGCGGGGACCTCCTGACCGGAGGAACTACCGGACGGTGAAGCGCAGTTCGGGGCGGTCCCAGGTGATCCTGCCGTGCGCGGGGAAGGTGCCGACGCGTTCGGCGCCCACCCGCAGGTAGAAGCGCTCGGCGTCCGGGTGGGAGACCACCAGCACGCTGGCGATGCCGGCCGCGCGGGCCTGCTCCAGCATGTGCGCGATCAGCACGCGGCCGGTGCCGCGCCCCTGGGCCTCGTCGGCGACGAACATCAGGTCCAGTTCGGCCGGTTCGCGGATCAGCCCGTAGAAGCCGAGCAGTTGGTCGGTGGCCGGGTCGACGGCGAGGAACACCTCGTGGCCGGCGATGTAGTCGGGCGTCACCCGGTAGCCGTCGATCATCGGCGCGTACTCGCCGTGGTAGGCGGAGGAGGCCTGGATCAGGTCGGTGAGCCGGTCGGCGTCGGTCGCCTCTGCGCGCCGGATAGTCGTCTCGATCATGGCGGCGAGTATAGGGGCAAACCGGAGTAGTGACTATTACATGACCGGCTGCCCGGCCGACCGGCGGCGCCGGTCGGCGGCCCGCAGCACCAGGACCCGCACGGTGCGGCCGTCCACCGGCCCCGGACAGCGGAGGATCTCGCTGGCTATCCGGCGCTCGCCGAGCGCGTACCGCAGCGGGTCGAGGTGGCCGCAGCGGCGGCCGTGCCCGTCGTTCAGCGGCTGGACCCGGACCTCGCCGTCCGGGGAGGTGACCCGGACCAGCTCGGTCAGCGCCGCCAACTGGCGCTCCGGGCCGAAGACTTCGGGGTAGGCGAAGATCAGGTAGCCGCTCAGGGTGAGGGCGAAGGCGCCGTCCGCGAAGGGCAGCCGGGGCAGCGCGGCGGCCACGTACCGCTGCGGGTGGGCGGCCGAGTCGGCGGCGAACAGCCGGCGGGCCCGGTCCCAGCTGCGCAGGTACCGCTCGGGCCGGTACGGGCGGGGCGAGGGGTGGAGCCACGGGCGGGCGGTCATCGAGGCGGCCATCGCCGCCCGGGCGGCCAGGGCGAGGTCGGCGACCACCGGCGGCGGCAGCGCGTACGCCGGGTCGACGGCGACCACCCGGCAGCCCAGTTCGCGCGCCTCGGCGGCCAGGCCGGCCGCGCCCCCGGGGCAGTCCAGCAGCGGCCCGGGCAGGGCGGCGAGCCGGGCCCGGGTGAGGCCGAACAGGGCGCAGTACTCGTCCAGCGGACGGGAGGTGACCAGCACGTCCGGGAGGGCGGGGTGAGGGCCGGCGGCCACCCGGCCATCCGAACACGGAGCGGCCCCGCCCGCATCCGGGAGGGGTCCGGGACGCGGGCGGGGCCGTCGGGCCTGGGTGGAGCCGGGCGGTCAGCGGCCGAGCAGGCCCTGGGCGGCGGCCCGGTTGACGTTGGTCAGGCCGCGGACCAGCTGGGTGGTGAGGAGGACCAGCAGCACCCCGAGGAGCGAGAGCCCGGCGATCTGCCAGGGCGCCTCGATGTCGTACACGTGCCGGATGTCGTGGCTGTCGTAGAAGTCGAACACCCGGTACCCGTGCCAGGAAGTGTAGGTGGGGAAGACCCAGTGGTACAGCGGGTAGAGCGCCGCCGCCCAGCCGAGCAGCAGGAACACCAGCGTCACCGCGAAGCTGAACACCGCCCAGGGGAGCATCAGCACCTGGTACAGCACGGCCTTCCAGCCGGCCCCGTCCGCCAGCCGCGCGGTGACCGCGCCCCAGCTGCCCTGGCGGACCCGGCGCACCGGCTCCGGGCCGGGGACGTCCAGGGCCAGCATGCCGCGCACCCGGGCCCGCTCCAGCCGGCCGAAGCCGCGGGCCGTGGCGGTCAGGGCGCCCAGCACGGGCAGCCCCAGCGCGGTGACGAAGGTGGCGAGGCCGAAGCAGAACATCGTGACCGCGACGGCGAAGCCGAGGATCGCCACCGGCAGGCCGGTGAGCGCGTAGCCGACCTCGCGGTAGTAGTACGCCGAGAACGGGGCCCGCCACAGGGCCGGCCGCCGCTCGGTCCGGCGGGCCCGGACGGGGCGCGGGTCGTCACCGCGACCGCCCAGAACGTCCCACTCCCGGTCCTCCACGCTGCGGCTGCTGCTCATGTTCCCGGCCCCCGGCCCCTCGTGCTGTCGTCTGTCGCTCGTTCGTCCCGCTGACTGCGTCCAGTCTGGTGGACGCGCCGCCCGGCCGTGATCCGGAGGCCTGGCGGATCCGGGGTGGGGTTAACCCCCCTCCACCCGGGCGGCCGGGCCCGGCCACTCCTCGGCGAGCAGCGTGAAGAGGTACGCGTCGGACCGGACGCCATCCCCGGAGCCGGCGGACCGGACCCCGCCCTCGGACCCGTCGGACCGAGGCCGCGCCTCCGGCCGGAAGCCCAGCCGGGTGAGCACCCGGCCGGGGGCCGGGTTGGCCGCGGCGGTCCGGGCGGTCAGCCGGTGCAGGCCCAGGGTGCCGAAGGCGAAGTCGCGGAGCAGGCCGACGGTCTCGCCCGCGTAGCCCCGGCCCCAGGACCCGCGGGCCAGCACGCACCCGAGGTCGGCGGCGCCGTGCCCGTCGAGGGTGAGCGCGGCCTGCCCGATCGGCGTCGCGTCCCCGGGCTCCTCGGCGTCGGCGAGCCTGGTGACGGCGAGCCGGTAGGTGTCCCGCTCCTCGGCCATCGCCTCCTCCAGGTAGAGCTCGATCTGGTCGGCGCAGTCCTCCCGGCCGCTCGGCCCGAAGGGCAGGTGGCGGGTGACCTCGGGGTCGCCGAACAGCGCGTGCAGCGCGTCCACCTCCTCCTCGGTGTGGTGGTACTCGCGGACGGCCAGGCGCGGGCCGGTGAGTCGTACGGGGACCATGGCTGCCGACCCTATCCCCGCCCGGCGGCTACCGTTCGGACTATGAACGACGAAGACCTGCGGCTCGCCCCGCGCACCAAGGCCGCCGACCTGCTCGCCTGGGCGGCCGAGCAGGGCCGCGCGCCGGTGGCCGAGGGGCCGCTGCGCGCGGTGCTGGCGCTGCTGGAGCTGGGCGAGGGCAGGATGCACGACGGCTGGCCCGAACTGACCTCCGACGCGGTGGAGCACCTGCTGTACGAGCGGCTCCACCTGTACGTCCAACCCGCGCCCGAGGAGGACCCGTTCGCCTACGGCGACGCCGTCCGGCTGCTGGTCGACCACCAGCGGGCGTCCCGGCGGCTGAACGCCAAGCGCCAGGAGCGGCTGCACGCGGAGGCCGAGTGGCAGGGCGAGGTCGCGGCCGGGCTGCTGCGCCGCGCCGACCTGGTGACCTGGCCCCGGCTGTACGCGCTGCTGCTGCACGCGTACGGGGTGGACGTCACGGACCCGGCGGCGGTGCGGGACTGGCTGGCCGGCTTCGGGGAGCTCCCGGAGGAGGAGCGGCTGGCCGCGTACGAGGCGCTGGCACCGGCCGGCTGGCTGGACGAGCCGGACGAGCAGGGCTGGGGCCCGGGCCGGGTGCTGTCGGTCGGCATGGCCACGGACGGCGCTCGGCGGCTGCTGGAGCAGGGCCTGATGCGGCGCAGCTACCGCAACCTGGCGGAGCTGACCGCGCTGGGGCGGCCGATGCCGGAGGAACTGGCCGGGGACTTCGGGCGGTTCGAGGAGGCGGCGGTCGAGGCGGCGCTCGACCTGTTCGGCGAGTGGACGGTGCCGGGGCTGCCGCGGCTGCTGGTGACGGAGTTCCCGGAGCTGGCGCCGGAGCCGGGCCAGGAGGAGATCGAGGCGTACCTGGCGCAGCTGCCCGCCGAGGAGTGAGACGCCACGGCGAAGCCCCCGGTCCGGTGCTGGTGCTCCGGGCCGGGGGCTTCGCGCTGGGTCCGCCCGGGCGGGTGCGTCAGGGGTTGAGGCCGCGCTGCTGGAGCCAGGGCTCCGGGTCGACCGGGGCGCCGCCGCCGGGGCGGACCTCCATGTGCAGGTGCGGGCCGGTGACGTTGCCGGTCGCGCCGACCTTGCCGATCTGCTGGCCGGCGGCGACCTTGCCGGAGCCCTTGGTGATCGCGGAGAGGTGGCAGTACCAGATCTCGGTGCCGTCGGGCAGGGTCTCGACGATCCGGTAGCCGTACGAGCCGGCCCAGCCGGCCGAGGTGATGGTGCCCTGGCCGAGCGCGTGGACCGGGGTGCCGGTGTCGGCGGCGAAGTCCAGGCCGGTGTGCAGGTTGGCCCAGTAGCGGGCGCTCTGGCCGTAGTGGGCGGAGAGCCGGTAGTCCGTCACCGGGAGGGTGAGGGCGGCGGCCTTGGCCCGCTCGGCCTCCTCGGCGGCGCGCTTGGCCTCGGCCTCCTTGGCGGCGGCCTTGGCCTCCGCCTCCTGGGCGGCCTGGAGCCGGGCGGTCTCCTCGGCGGCGGTGCGCTGGCTGTCGGCCTGGTTCTGGATGCGGGCGGCGAGCGCGAGGCCGGGGTCGGCGGAGAGGGCGACCGCCGTCTCGTCCGGGGCCTCGATGGCGGGGGCGGCGGCCGGGGTCGCCGAGGTGAAGCCGGTGGCACCCAGGGTGGCGGCGACGGCGGTGACGCCGAGCAGCGGGGAGGTTCCGCGGGTCTGACGCGGCATCCGGTGGCGGTTGGTCTCGGCCTCCGCGGCGAAGTCCTCCGGGCCGAAGGCCTCGGGGCCGTCCGGGCCGGGGTGGTCGAGGAGCTGGGTACCGGCTGCGAAGCCGGCCGGGTGTGCCGGGGTGTGCGTCGACGCCACGGAGGCGCGCTCCTTTCCTTCCTTCGCGCCTACCGGGTTAGCTGACGGGTTCGGAGCAGGAAGGTCTCCTACGGCCGGGCCGGAGCCCCGCCGATTCACCCCAAGGAACGTGGTTCCCCGGCTCCCTGACCTGCCCGGAGGCCGGTCGGTGGGATTAGGCGACGGCGCACGGTGCCGTCTGGGTACGGCGTTGACAACCGCGCTGCGTTATCAAACGTTAATCCTAGGAGGCTCTGATTCCAAGCCATCCGTTCGGAGCAGCCCCGCGGCAGGTGATCGGACGTCAACGAACGGTCCCTCATGCACGGCCCCATCTGAGTACGCCTACTCATGTGCGGCCCGGCCGGGCCGCAGCATCCTGACGCCATGAGCGCACCGATGCAGACCCGCACCACGGCCGCCTACTACCTCCAGGCCGTCCTGTCCTTCGCCCTGTCGGGCACCGCCCTCGCCGCGGGGATCATCTACCTGCCGGTCGGCGGGTGGACCCGGGCCTTCCTCGGACTCGGCCTCCTCTTCACGGTCAGCTCCGCGTTCACGCTGGCGAAGGTGATCCGGGACCGGCAGGAGTCCAACGACATGGTCACCCGGGTGGACCAGGCCCGGCTGGAGAAGCTGCTCAGCGAGCACGACCCGTTCAAGGTCGAAGGGGTCTGACCGCTCCCTTCCCCCTCTTCTCCGACGCCTCCGACGCCCGACCGCTTGACGGCTAAGGCTATTAGCCTTAGCTTTATGGCTATCGGCAGCAACGCCGATGCCCCGCACCGGCGGCCCGAGGAGGACCCCATGAACGGCACCATCACCCCGAGCACCCAGTACCTCACCGTCCCCGGCGGCCGGATCGCCTACGACGACACCCGGCAGGGCGACGGCACCCCGGTCGTCCTGCTCCCCGGCATGCTCGACAGCCGGGCCGCGTACCGGCACCTGCGCCCGCTGCTCGTCGCCGCCGGCCACCGGGTCGTCACCATGGACCTGCGGGGCTTCGGCGAATCCTCGATCACCTGGGACGACTACGGCCCCGCCGCCCTCGCCGGCGACGTCCTCGCCCTGCTCGACCACCTCGGCATCGAGCGCGCCGTCCTCGCCGGGAACTCGTACACCGGGGCCACCGTCGTCAAGGCCGCCGGGGACGCCCCCGAGCGGGTCGCCGGGATCGTCCTGCTCAACGCCTTCGTCGAGAACCCGCCGCAGGGCGCCCTGATGCGCGGCGCCATGGGCCTGATGGGCGCCGCCCTCGTCCACTGGCCGGCCGCCTGGGGCTTCTACCTGCGCCGGATGGCCTTCCCCGGCGCCAGGCCCGCCGACTTCGACGCGTACGTGGACGGGCTGGTCGCCGCGCTGCGCACCCCGGGCCGGAAGACCGCCACCCGCGGGTACGTCCACGGCGACTCGGCGCCGGTCGGCTGGACGGCCGCGGTGCGGTGCCCGGCCCTGGTCGTCATGGGCAGCAAGGACCCCGACTTCCCGAAGCCGGAGCTGGTCGCCGACCGGCAGGCCGCCGCGCTCGGCGCGCGGAAGGCGATGATCGAGGGGTCCGGGCACTACCCGATGGCCGACAACCCGGCGGCCACCGCGGACGCCCTGCTGCCGTTCCTCGCCGAGCTCGGCTGAGCCCCGCCCGTCCGCTGCCCGCCCCTGCCCGACCTGATCCGTACGGAGAGCCCGAACCCATGCCCCGCGTAGGACTGACCCCCGACCAGGTCGTCGACCACGCCCTCGCCCTCATCGACGAGCAGGGCGCCGAGGCCCTCACCCTGGCCTCCGTCGCCGCCCGGGCCGGGGTCGCCACCCCCTCGCTGTACAAGCACGTCAGCGGCGGCCTCGCCGAACTGCGGCGGCTGATCGCCGTCCGGGTCACCGGGGACCTCGCCGACCGGCTGGCCGGGGCGGCCGTCGGACGCAGCGGGGACGACGCCGTCGCCGCCGTGCTGCGCGCCTACCACGCGTACGCCACCGAGCACCCGCACCGCTACAACGCCCTCCCCCAGGCCCCGCAGCCCGACGACGACCTGGCCCGGGCGGCCGCCCGGCTCGTCGGCGTGATCATCGCCGTGCTGCGGGAGTACGGGCTCGACGGCCCCGAGGCGGTCCACGCCGCCCGCACCGTGCGCTCCGTCGCCCACGGCTTCGCCTCCCTCACCACGGCCGGCGCCTTCCAGCTCACCGAGGACCTCGCCACCACCCAGGACCGCCTCATCGCCACCCTCACCACCGGCCTCCGCGCCTGGCCCGCGTAAGCGGCCGGCCCCGCACCGGGCACTGCGCGGGAAGTCGGCCCGGCCGACTTCCCACGGTGGCGGTGGTGCTGGTGCGGCGCTTCGGTCGGCCTTCGCCGGTAGGGGAAATGGGGTATCAAGGACCAGTGCCCCTGGAGCCCGCCGGCAGTCCGACCGCGCGCAGTGCGATGCGCTGCGTGCGGCTGCTGCTGGGCTGCACCAGCGCGGCCGAGCTGCTCGGCACCGTCCTGGCCGAGGGCCCGAGCTGGATCACCGGCGAGGGGTCCGCGCTGTACCTGCTGGACTCCGCCGGGATGCTCCGGCTGACCGCCTCGCACGGGCTGCCGGACTGGGCGCACGAGCGCTACAGCGTGGTCGACCCGGCCGGTGAGCTGCCCGCCGCGATGGCCCTGCGGCTGCGCCGCCCGTACCTGCTCAGTCCCGAGCACACCAGCGTCGACTACCCGAACCGGAACACCGGCATGGGCACCGGGATGGTCGCCGTGATCACCCTGCCGATGGTCGTGGACGAGCGGCCGATCGGTGTGCTGGCCCTGGCGCTGGCCCACCGGGGCACCGTGCCGCGCCGCGACCTGGACGTCCTGGAGACCCTCGCC
This sequence comes from Kitasatospora sp. NPDC057518, assembly GCF_042802075.1. Lineage (NCBI taxonomy): Bacteria > Bacillati > Actinomycetota > Actinomycetes > Kitasatosporales > Streptomycetaceae > Kitasatospora > Kitasatospora sp. NPDC057518. The sequence goes on along the minus strand of NZ_JBHVEU010000055.1, from coordinate 7,499 downwards.
GAGGCCTGCGCCCACCGGCTGGCCCATCTGCTGGACCACGCCGACGCCCACCTCCCGTACGGCACCCGGGCACCGTACGGCGTCCGGTTACCCGAGGACCCGCGGGCGGCGGACGGCCGCCCCGCCGGGCTGGCCCACCCGCTGCTGTCGCTGGCCGTGCGGGCCGCCGGGCACGGGGCCTTCGAGCGGGACCTGGTCACCGGGGAGAGCTACTGGGACGCCGAGGCGTTCCGGCTGGCGGGCCGCCCGCCCGCCCCGGACGGCGCCGCCCCCGAGCTGGACCGGCTGGTCCACCCGGAGGACCTGCCGGACGTGCAGGCGGCGCTCGCCGAGGCGCTGGCCGCCGGCGGCCGCTACCGGATCGGCTACCGGGTGCTGCGGCCCGGCGGCAAGGTCGCCCGGGTCGAGGAGTCCGGCGAGGTGATGCTGGACGTGCACGGGCGGCCGGTGCGGATCGCCGGGCTGCTGGCCGAGGCCGGGCACCGGGAGCCGCCGCCGGCCGAGGGGCGGAACTCCCCGGCCGCCGCCCGGACGGCGCTGCTGCTGACGCTCACCCGGGCGCTGTCCCGGGCGGTGACCGTCCGGGACGTCACCACCGCCGTCACCGATGTCGCCCGCCCGGCGCTCGGCGCCGCCGGCATCGTCCTGGACCTGGTGGACGAGGGCCGGCTGCTGCCCGTCTCGCACACCGTGTACGGGGGCCCGCGCCGCACCGAGCTCACCCGTCTGGCGGACCTGTCCGAGTCCGTGATGCAGCGTTCGCTGGCCCGCTCCGCCCCGCTGTTCAGCGAGCCCGCCGCCGCCCGCACCCGGCGCGACCCGCTCACCCCGGCCGCCTGGGCGGTGCTGCCGCTGGTCGCCTCCGGGCAGCAGGTCGGCTCGTGCCTGATCACCTTCGCCGCCGAGCGGGCGTTCAGCCGCGAGGACCGCACCCTGTACTCGGCCTTCGCCGGCATCCTGGCGCAGTCCCTGGAGCGGGCCCGGCTGTACGACACCCACCACCACCGGGCCTCCGAGCTGCAGCGGGCGATGCTCCCGCGCACCCTGCCGCGGCTGGCCGGGATCGCCAGCGCCGCCCGTTACCTGCCGAGCACCGAGGGGATGCAGATCGGCGGTGACTGGTACGACCTGCTGCGGCTGCCGGACGGCCGGATCGGGCTGGTGATCGGCGACGTCCAGGGCCACAACGCGGAGGCCACCGCGGTGATGGGCCAACTGCGCAGCGGGCTGCGGGCGTACGCGACGGACGGGCACGACCCGGCCGCCACCCTGACCCGCACCAGCCGGCTGCTGGCCGAGCTGGACACCGAGCTGTTCGCGACCTGCCTCTACCTGACCCTGGACCCGGCCGACGGCGTGCTGACCGCGGCCCGGGCCGGGCACCCGGCGCCGGTGCGGATCACCGCCGACGCCGCGGCCGTCGAGCTGGAGCTGCCGGGCGGGCCGCCGCTGGGGGTGGCCCCGGAGCGGCCGTACCCGCTGGCGGTGGAGCGGCTGGCGGTCGGCGAGACGCTGCTGGCGTACACCGACGGGCTGGTCGAGGACCGCGAGGAGGACTACGACGAGTCGGTGCAGCGGATGCTCGGCGGGCTCGAACTGTGGGCGCGGCAGACCGGTCCGGGGCGGATCGGCCCGGCGCCGGCGCTGGAGCGGCTGGCCGATCTGCTCACCCTGAACGTGACCGAGCGGCGGTCCCGGCCGGACGACGTGGCGCTGCTGCTCCTGCACCGGACGGCGCCCCTTCCGTAACACCGTGCGCACAGGCCCCACACATCACCGGACGCGATCCGGCCGGGCGGCTCGATCCCGACGTTCCCGGCGGTGCCGGTCGGGCCCGCTCCGATACCTCGTCAGGCGGTGGGATCGGGGTCGAACGATTGCCGATTGACGCCGAATTGACTCGATATTGACGAGATCCGGTCACTTGGCGAGATCCGTTCACACCTTCGTAGGATCATCACCCTAGAATTCGCGGCGTGACGATGACTCAGTTGTCCGTAACGGCAACCGGCGTACTCGCCGTCCTCGCCCTCGTGGCCGCCGCGCGGTACCGCGCCGTGTCCGTCACCCAGCGCGGCCGTGCCGACCGGCTGCGCGGCGAACTCCTCGCCGTCCAGGAACAGCTGGCCACCGAGCTCTCCCGCCGCGGCGCCGAACTCGCCGCCGTCCAGCAGGAGCAGGAGCACACCGCCTCCACCCAGCGGGCCTTCCTCAGCGTCGCCCGCCGGATCCTGGTGATGGCCCACGACCAGCAGGCGCTGCTGGACGAGATGGAGCGCACCCACGACGACCCGACGCTGCTGGAGGGCCTGCTCAAGGCCGACCACGCGGCCGCCCAACAGGCCCGGCTGGCCCAGACCCTGGCCGTGCTGTGCGGCGCGCGGGCCGGCCGGCACTGGCCGGAACCGGTCTCCCTGGAGGACGTCGTCCGCGGCGCCCAGTCGCGCATCCTGCCGTTCCAGCGCGTGGTGGTGCGCAGCCGGACCGAGACCGCGGTGGTCGGCGCCGCCGCCGAGGCGCTGATCCACGCGATCGCCGAGCTGCTGGACAACGCCACCCGCTACTCCCCGCCCAGCACCCAGGTGTTCGTCACCCTGATGCCGGTCCACAACGGCGCCGTCATCGAGATCGACGACGGCGGCGTCGGCATGCCGGAACAGGCCGTCGCCAAGGCCGCCGCCGCGCTGGCCGGCGGCAGCACCCTGGAGGTCTCCCGGCTCGGCGAGGTGCCGCAGCTGGGCCTCGCCGCGGTCGGCCGGCTCGCCGAGCAGTACGGCTTCCGGGTCACGCTCAGCTCGGCGCCCTCGCCGTACGGCGGCGTGCGGGTGGTCCTGCTGCTGCCGAACGCGCTGCTCACCGAGCCGCTGCCGCCCACCGTCCCCGGCCTCGGGCCGGACGACCGGGCGTTCAACCCCGGCCCCCGGCCGGCCTCTCCCGCCGGCCACCCCCTGGTGGAGACCCCGCCGCCCGGCCGGCACGCCGCGACCGGTGACACCCCTCCCCCGCTGCCCCGCCGGAGCCACCGGCGCGGCCGCACGGGCCGCCCCGCCCAGCACGCCGCTCCCCCACCGCCGCCCGCGCCGCCCTACCGCTCGGCCCGGGACGCGCAGGCGTTCATGGCGATGTTCCAGGCCGGGACGGCCAGCGGCCGTTCCGCCGTCCGGGCCCAGTCCACCCCTTCCCTTCCCGCTTCCCCCCGACTTCCCCAGCGCTCCGGAGAGTTCCATGACCACCACCCCTGATCTCGGCTGGCTGCTCGCCGACATCATCGCCGTCCCGCAGGTCCAGCACGCCGTCGTCGTCTCCAACGACGGCCTGGAGATCGGCCGCAGCGCGGGCATCCCGCGCGACGACGCCGAACGGCTCGCCGCCGCCTGCTCCGGACTGCAGTCGCTGGCCCGCGGCGTCGCGACGGGCTTCGGCGGACCGGGCAGCGCCACCCGCCAGATCATCATCGAGTACGGCGGCGGCTACCTCTTCGTCGTCGCCGCCGGGGCCGGCGCGCACCTGGCCGTGGTGGCCGGCGAGGCGGTCGACGCCGGCCTGGTCGCCTACCAGATGCAGGTCCTGGTCGAGCGGATCGGCACCCACCTCACCAGCCCGCCGCGCGTCGACCACGCGGCGGGGGGCCACCGGTGAGCGGCCCGGTCCGGCCGTACGTCATCACCGGTGGGCGCAGCCGCCCCACCCGGTCCGATCTGGCCGTGGAGAGCCTGGTCAGCGCCGTGCCCGGACCATTAGGACTGCCCGAGCCGCCGGACCTGCCCGAGCACGAGCTGATCAACCGTGAGCACCGGCGCATCCTCGCGCTCTGCCACAGCCTGCTGTCCGTCGCCGAGGTGGCGGCCCACCTGGGGCTGCCGCTCGGCGTCGTCAAGGTGCTGGTCGGTGACCTCTGGGACCTCGGCGCCGTGCAGGTGCTCCCGCCCGTCCCCCAGGCCGAACGCCTGCCCGCAACCCTCCTGGAGGAGGTGCTCGTTGGCCTCCGCCAACTCCGCTGAAGCCGTCCCCGACGCCCCGGACGCACCGGGCGCCACGGACGCCGCCGGGTCCGCCGCCGGGCCGCAGTACCTGCCCTCCTCGGTGCAGGGCGCGGTCAAGATCCTGGTCACCGGTCCGTTCGGGGTCGGCAAGACCACCCTGGTCGGCTCGTTGAGCGAGATCACCCCGCTGCGCACCGAGGAGACCATGACCGCCGCCAGCGCCGGCATCGACGACCTCACCGGTCGCGCCGGCAAGACCACCACCACGGTGGCGCTGGACTTCGGCCGGATCACGCTCAACTCGCGGCTCGCGCTGTACCTGTTCGGCACGCCCGGGCAGCAGCGGTTCTGGCCGCTCTGGGACGACCTGTCGCGCGGAGCGCTCGGCGCCATCGCCATGGTCGACCTGCGCCGCCCGGACGAGAGCTTCGACGTGCTCGGCCGGCTGGAGGAGCAGCGCATCCCGTTCGCGGTCGCGGTCAACACCTTCCCGGACACGCCGAGTTACCCGGAGGAGGAGCTGCGCTCGGCGCTGGACCTGCTGCCGGAGGTGCCGATCCTGCACTGCGACGCGCGCGACCGCCGGCAGTCCTACGACCTGCTGATCGACTTCGTCGACCACCTGCACCGCAACTCGATCCTGGAGCTCCAGGGATGACCTCCCCCGAACACCCGGGAGCCCCCGGGTGCCCCGTCGCCCACGGCGGCGGACGGCCCGGCGGGCTGCCCGTGGGCGTGCCGCTGACGCCGCTGTACGGCCCGGCCGTCGCCGAGGACCCGCACGGCCTCTACGCCCGGCTGCGCGAGCGCTACGGACCGGTCGCCCCGATCGAGCTGGAGCCCGGGGTCGAGGCCTGGCTCGTCCTCGGCTACGCCGAACTGCTCGAACTCACCCGCAACGAGGCGCTGTTCTCCAAGGACTCGCGCCGCTGGCGGGTGCCCGCCGAGGGCCGGCTGGCGGCCGACTCCCGGCTGCTGCCGATGACCTCCTGGCGGCCCACCCTGCTCAACCTGGACGGCGCCGAGCACCAGCGGCTGCGCGCCGCCGTCTCCGACACCCTCGCCCAGATCGACCACCGCCAGCTGCGCGGCACCACCGAGGCCGCCGCCAACGGGCTGATCGACGGCTGGGGCCCGGACGGCACCGCCGACCTGGTCGCCCAGTACGCGCGCCGGCTGCCGCTGCTGGTCTTCACCCAGCTGGTCGGACTGCCGGTGGAGAGCGGGCCCCGGGTGGTCGAGCTGATCAGCCACTTCGTGGACAGCAGCGCGCAGTCGCAGCGCGCCGGACTGGAGTTCCAGGCACTGCTCGTCGACCTGGTGCGCCGCCGCCGGGCCGCCCCCAGCGCCGACCTCACCTCCTGGCTGCTCGCCCACCCGGCCGGGCTGACCGACGAGGAGGCGGTGCACCACCTGGTGGTGCTGATGGTCGCGGGCAACGAGACGTCCATCAACTGGACCGGCAACACGCTGCGGCTGCTGCTCACCGACCGGCGCTTCCGGGCCACCCTCACCGGCGGGCGGCTGACCGTCTCCGACGCGCTGGAGGAGGTGCTCTGGCGCGACCCGCCCACCCAGAACTTCCCCGGCCGCTGGGCCACCGGCGACACCGTGCTCGGCGGCCAGTACATCAGCGCCGGCGACATGCTCGTCCTCGGCCTGGCCGCGGCCAACGCCGACCCGGCCGCGCAGGGCGTCTCGGCCGCCGCGCAGGGCTCGCTCGGCGGCAACCGGGCCCACCTCGCCTGGGGCGCGGGCCGGCACGTCTGCCCCGCCCAGCACCCGGCCCGGATCATCGTCGAGACCGCCGTCGAGACCCTGCTGCACCGCCTGCCGGACCTCCAACTGGCCGTACCACCCGGCGAGTTGGCCTGGCGCCCGTCCCCGTGGTCCCGGGCCCTGACCGCCCTCCCGGTGCTCTACAGCGCCTTCACCCCGCCCCGCCCGCCCGCCCCCGAGAGGCCCGCATGGACACCACCACCGAATCCGGAACCCGCGCCGAGCCCGTCAGACTCGACCCCTTCGGCCGCGACCAGCACGGCGAGAACGCCCGACTCCGCGAAGCCGGCCCCGCGGTCCTGGTGGAGCTCCCTGGCGGGGTGGTGGTCTGGGCGGTAACCCACCACGACACCCTCCAGTCGCTGCTGTCCGACCCCCGGGTCGGCAAGGACGCCCGGCTCTGGACGACCTTCCGGGAGGGGCGGCTGCCGGAAGGCTGGCCGCTGCTCAACTTCATCGTCGTCCCCGGCATGGTCACCGCCGACGGCGAGGACCACCGGCGGCTGCGCGGACTGGTCTCGCAGGCCTTCACCCCGCGCCGGATAGCCGACCTGGCCCCCGCCGTCGAGGCCCGGACGGTCGCGCTGCTGGACGGGCTCGCGAAGCTGGAGGGCGAGTTCGACCTGCGGCGGCACTTCGCCTACCCGCTGCCGATGCAGGTGATCGGCGAACTGCTCGGCCTCGGGCTGGCGGAGCAGGACGAGCTGCACGAGCTGTCCGACACCATGGTCTCCAGTTCGGCCACCCCGGCGGCGGCGCTGGCCGCGCAGCGGGGCCTGAACGCGCTGCTGGCCTCGGTGGTGGCGGCCAAGCGGGCCGAGCCCGGCGACGACCTGACCACCGACCTGATCGCCGTCCACGAGGCGGGCGACCGGCTCAGCGAGGCCGAGCTGGTCGGCACCCTGCTGCTGATGCTGGTCGCCGGGCACGAGACCACGCTCAACCTGATCACCAACGCCGTCCGCGCCCTGCTCGCCCACCCGGACCAGCTGCGGCTCGTCCTGGACGGGGAGCAGCCGTGGTCGGCGGTGGTCGAGGAGACCCTGCGCTACGACTCCCCGGTCGGGCAGTTCCCGCTGCGCTACGCGAGCGAGGACATCGCGGTCGGCGACGTGGTGATCCGGCGCGGCGAGGCGCTGCTGGCCTCCTACGCGGCGGCCGGACGGGACTCCGGGCACCACCCGGACGCGGACCGCTTCGACCTCACCCGGCAGCCCGCCAAGCACCTGTCGCTCGGCCACGGCCCGCACTTCTGCCTCGGCTCCGGGCTCGCCCGGATGGAGGCCGAGACGGCGCTGCGGCACCTGTTCACCCGCTTCCCGGGGCTGGCCCTCGCGGAGGGCCGGACCGACGAGCCGATCGCCTCGTTCGTCAGCAACAGCGTGCGCACCCTGTGGGTGACGGTCTGAGCCGACCGGTTACCTGAGGGCGGTCCGGGTCGTTCGGCAGGGCATGAAGAAACTCGCCACCCTGGCCGCCCTCACCATGGCGGGCCTCGCCCTCGCCGTCCCGGCGGCCTCCGCCACCTCCCAGACCGCCTCCTCGCCGGACGCCACCGGCGGGCTCACCGACGGCCTCGAAGTCTCCCCGGGCGACCTCGCCCTGCGGACCGTGGGCAAGCTCCCGCTGCTCGGCAAGCCCGCCAACGAGATCGAGGCGATCGGGACCAACCAGATGGCCCACCCGGGGCTCAGCGGGCAGATCCTGAACCGACCCGGCGCTCCGCCACCGGCTGTC